>NZ_DBIC01000063.1:14151-21244 GCF_002296545.1 Herbaspirillum sp. UBA812
GCGGCGGCATCGGCTGGAACCAGCCGGCACCGACTCCGGCCTCCGGTCTGAAGCTGGCCCTGGCCACCGACAGCCTGGATGCCGACGCCTGGCTGGCTCTGAAGAAGGACCTGGCGGGCAAGGACGCGGCGGTCGCCGGCAACGGTGCAGCCGCAGGCAATCGCCTGGGCAACAGCGATGTCACGCAATACCTGGAGCCGGACAGCGTCTCGGCCCGCGTCGGCGAACTGAACCTGATGGGCAAGAAGCTCAACAAGCTGATCCTGGAAGCGGCGCATCGCCGCAATGCCTGGCAGATCAACCTGGAGTCCCAGCAAGCCTCCGGTACCGTGACCTGGGACGAACCCGGCAGCGCACGCGGGGCCGGCAAGGTCACGGCACGGCTGTCCTCGCTGGTCATTCCCAAGTCCAGCCCGACGGCCGACGCGGCCCCGCCCGCCAGTGCCGACAAGACCGACGACAACCTGCAGATGCCCGCGCTGGACATCCGCGCCGAGCAGTTCGAACTGGGCGGCAAGAAGCTGGGCCGGCTGGAACTCGATGCCAGCAACATCCTGACCTCGGTCGGCCGCGAATGGCGCATCAGCCGCCTGCTGCTGGCCAATCCCGACGCACAGTTCCGGGCAGCGGGCAACTGGCTCACCTTCGGCAGCAATCACACCTCCAACTTCACCTATGCGCTGGATATCGAAGATGCGGGCAAGCTGCTGGAACGCTTCGGTTATCCCGGCACCATCCGCGGCGGACGCGGCAAGCTCGATGGCGATCTCAGCTGGAAGGCACCTCCCTATGCGATGGACATGGCAACGCTGGCCGGGCAGGTGCACATGGACGTGCATTCGGGACAGTTCCTGAAGGTGGATCCGGGTGCTGCCAAGCTGCTGGGCGTGCTCAACCTGCAGGCCTTGCCGCGCCGTTTGACGTTGGACTTCCGCGACGTGTTCTCTGAAGGCTTCGCCTTCGATACCGTGGCCGGGACTGCCAGCATCGCCAAGGGCATCGCCAGCACGGACAATCTCAAGATGGCGGGCGTGACGGCCTCGGTGCTGATGAGCGGCTCGGCCGACATCGCCCGCGAGACCCAGGACCTGCATGTGGTGGTGATCCCCGAGATCAACCTCGGCACGGCCTCGGTGGTGGCGATGGCGGTCAATCCGGTGGTGGGGGTGAGTACCTTGCTGGCGCAGCTGTTCCTGCGCAATCCGGTGATGAAGTCGCTCAGCTTCGAATACAAGGTGACAGGTCCTTGGAGCGACCCCATCGTGGTCAAGCAGGGGCAGGTCTCGCCGGTGGATGCCGAACGTGCCCGCGAGGTGCTGCAGAAGGGCAAGGGCGGCAAGGAGGATGGCAAGCCGGGCAATGACGTGGTGCCGCCTCCTTCACCGGCTCCGGCCCAGCGGCGCGGCGCACCCGCACCGGGACCGGCTATCAATTCCGGTGCCTGATCCTTTTTCCGTCCTCGGCCGGGCCAGCGCGGCCAGCGCGGATGGGCGATACTGGCGGCATTCTTTTTTTACTCCCCACGTTGGCAAGAGGCAGACATGAGCGATTCCTTCAAGGTGGCGGCGATCCAGATGGTCTCCACCCCCGAGCCATTGCAGAACTTCGATGCGGCCAGCCGCCTGGTGGCGCAGGCAGCGCAGCAGGGCGCGCAACTGGTGCTGCTGCCGGAATACTGGCCGATCATGGGATTACATGAGCGCGACAAGTTGGCCCATGCCGAAGCCGATGGCAGCGGTCCCATGCAGGAATGCATGAGCGCCCTGGCGCGCGAGCACCGGCTGTGGCTGGTGGGCGGCACACTGCCGCTGCAGTCGGCGGTTTCCGGCAAGGTGCTCAATACTTCACTGGTCTATGGACCGGATGGCCAGCGGGTGGCGCGTTACGACAAGATCCACTTGTTCAATTTCGTGCGGGGTGAAGAAAACTACGACGAAGCCCGCACCATCGAATACGGCAGCGAAGTCCGCAGCTTCGAGGCACCCTTCGGGCGGGTCGGCTTGTCGGTGTGCTATGACCTGCGCTTTCCGGAGCTGTACCGCGCCATGGGCGAGTGCGCCCTGATCGTGATGCCTGCCGCCTTCACCTATACCACCGGCCGCGCGCACTGGGAGTTGCTGCTGCGCGCGCGTGCCGTCGAGAACCAGTGCTACGTGCTGGCCTCGGCGCAGGGCGGGCAGCACGTCAATGGCCGCCGTACCTGGGGCCACAGCATGCTGGTCGATCCCTGGGGCGAGATCGTCTCGGTTCTCCCTGAGGGAGAAGGGCTTGTGATCGGCGACATTGATCCCCATCGTCTACAATACGTTCGAGAAAGCTTGCCGGCGCTACGCCATCGCAAGCTTTGACCTTTTTGCCTTCCGACAAGACGCTATGAAATTATTTGAACCCAACATGGGCGCCCTGCAAGTGGCGCGCGACGTGCTGCTGACTCCCTTCGGCCTGGACGAATCCAAGCTGCTCAAGGCCTTGGGCAGCATGTTCACGCACAAGGTGGACTACGCCGACCTTTACTTCCAGTTCACCAAGAGCGAGGGCTGGAGCCTGGAAGAGGGCATCGTCAAGACCGGCAGCTTTTCCATCGACCAGGGGGTGGGCGTGCGCGCCGTGTCGGGCGACAAGACCGCGTTCTCCTATTCGGACGAGATTTCCGAATCGGCCCTGCTGGATGCCGCAGCAGCTACCCGCACCATCGCCCGCCAGGGCAGCGGCAAGATCAAGGTGGCCGGTGCCATGACGCCGGCCGGCGGCCGCGCGCTGTACCTGCCGCATGATCCGCTGACCTCGCTGGACGCCACGGCCAAGGTGCAGCTGCTGGAACGCATCGAACGCATCGCCCGCGCCAAGGACCCGCGCGTCAAGCAGGTCATGGCCAGCCTCTCCGGTGAATACGACGTGGTGCTGGTGGCGCGCGCCGATGGCGTGCTGGCCGCCGATATCCGTCCGCTGGTGCGGGTGTCGGTGACGGTGATCGCCGAACAGAATGGCCGTCGCGAGATGGGCAGCAGCGGTGGCGGTGGACGTTATGACTACGGCTATTTCTCCGACACCCTGCTGGAGAAGTATGCTTCCGAAGCGGTGGCCACCGCTTTGGTCAACCTGGATGCGCGCCCGGCTCCGGCTGGCCCCATGACCGTGGTCCTCGGCCCTGGTTGGCCGGGCATCCTGCTGCACGAAGCCATCGGTCACGGCCTGGAAGGCGACTTCAACCGCAAGGGATCCTCCACCTTCTCCGGCCGCATCGGCGAGCGCGTCGCCGCCAAGGGCGTGACCGTGGTCGATGACGGCACCATCGCCGATCGCCGCGGGTCGCTCAACATCGACGATGAAGGCAATCCGACCCAGTGCACCACGCTGATCGAAGACGGCATCCTGAAGGGCTACATCCAGGACACCATGAACGCCCGCCTGATGAAGATGGACGTCACCGGCAACGCGCGCCGCGAATCCTTCGCCCACCTGCCCATGCCGCGCATGACCAATACCTACATGCTGGGCGGTGACAAGGATCCGGGCGAGATCCTGGCCTCGGTCAAGAATGGCCTATATGCCGTCAACTTCGGCGGTGGCCAGGTGGATATCACCAACGGCAAGTTCGTCTTCTCGGCCAGCGAGGCCTACATGATCGAGGATGGCAAGATCACCTATCCGGTCAAGGGCGCGACCTTGATCGGCAATGGTCCGGATGTGCTCAACCGCGTCTCCATGATCGGCAATGACATGCGCCTGGATTCGGGTGTCGGCGTGTGCGGCAAGGAAGGCCAGAGCGTGCCGGTCGGGGTGGGGCAGCCGACCTTGCGTCTGGATGGCGTGACCGTGGGCGGAACTGCCTGATCGTTCATCGCTGCATCGTTTCTTGTGAAAACCGCCGGTGTCATTCACCGGCGGTTTTTTCATTTATGCGCCGGGAATATGACTTCCGGAGGCAGGGGGAAACGACTTGGCCAGATCAAATATTCACTTTTTTTGCAGGAAAGCCACAGTTGGCAAGACGAGGGGGTGCGGGCAAGGCTTGCACGAGGCCAGATTTTTTATTGTGTTTTAGCGACGCTGATTGGCTATTTAAGCAATAAATATTCAATAAATATATATTTGACGAATGAAATATGCATTTGCAGCGCAGCATGTCGATTTCGTCTTGTTGCTTGCCAAAGCCCCTGATTTGTAGCACTATGAACGCCTGCTTCACTTAACCCATGACGCCAGACATGTCTTTCGCCCGCGCTTACTTTTATTTTTACTTTAGCTATTCCAGCCCCACGGCGGTGAAAAGCGGTAAGCGTTCGTAAAAAGACAAAACCGATTTCCTAAAAAACCGCCAGTGATGGCGGTTTTTTTTTGGTCAACATTCCAGCTGAATCATTGCAGTACACCAGGAGAAAAAAATGCCGCGCACTGACGATCTTCGCATCCGAGAAATGAAAGAACTGGTCCCCCCCTCGCATCTCATCCGCGAATTCGCCTGCACCGAAAAGGTCGAGCGCACCACCGCTGAAGCCCGCACGGCGCTGCATCGCATCCTGCATGGCCAAGATGACCGCCTGATGGTCGTCATCGGCCCGTGCTCCATCCACGACACCAAGGCCGCCATGGAATATGCGCGCCGCCTGGTGGTGGAGCGCGAGCGCCACAAGAACGAGCTGGAAATCGTCATGCGCGTCTACTTCGAGAAGCCGCGCACCACGGTGGGCTGGAAGGGTTTGATCAATGACCCGTACATGGACAACAGCTTCCGCATCAACGACGGCTTGCGCGCGGCCCGTGAACTGCTGTTGAACATCAACGACCTGGGCCTGCCGGCCGGTACCGAATTCCTGGACGTGATCAGCCCGCAATACATTGCTGACCTGATCAGCTGGGGCGCCATCGGTGCCCGTACCACCGAGTCGCAGGTGCACCGCGAGCTGGCTTCTGGCCTCTCCTGCCCGGTGGGCTTCAAGAACGGTACCGACGGCAACGTCAAGATCGCCGTGGATGCCATCAAGGCCGCGTCGCAGCCGCACCACTTCCTGTCGGTGACCAAGGGTGGCCACTCGGCCATCGTCTCCACTGCCGGCAACGAGGATTGCCACATCATCCTGCGCGGCGGCAAGCAGCCCAACTATGATGCGCCCAGCGTGGAAGCGGCTTGCCAGGACATCGCCAAGAGCGGCCTGGGAGCGCGCCTGATGATCGACGCTTCGCACGCCAACAGCTCCAAGAAGCCGGAAAACCAGATTCCGGTCTGCGCCGACATCGGTCGCCAGGTGGCGGCGGGCGACACCCGCATCGTCGGCGTGATGGTGGAATCGCACCTGGTGGCCGGCCGCCAGGACCTGGTGCCGGGCAAGGAACTGACCTATGGCCAGTCCATCACCGATGGCTGCATCAACTGGGAAGAAAGCCTGCAAGTGCTGCAGGGCCTGGCGGATTCGGTCAAGCAGCGCCGTTTGGTGGGCGATGAACGGGATGCGGCTTGAGGGTTGTCGTTGAAGTGAGATTGAAGCGCCGGTGATTGCTGGCGCGAGGTAGTGAACAAAGCCTTGGTGGGAGCCAGGGCTTTGTTGTTTTAGGCCCGGCTGAATTCATATTGGTCGGGCAGATGGCTACCTGCCCACAGCGCAGCCCAGGAAAGAAGTAAGAAGACGAAAGGCAACGTCTTTTCATCTGATTTCTAAAAATGAAGTTCTGGCCCTATGGCAACGCGGTCTCTCGCGCTACGGTCTTGCAGCTCGGCTCCGTATTGATCGCCACGCCTGAGTTCGCATCGAAGTAGATGCCATCGTAGTGGTCGCCATTGAAGATCAGGGCATAAATCAAACGACGTTTGAACTGGCCCGTGAGACGAAACGTCGGCCATGTACATGCCGGGTTCTTTTCAAACAACTCATCTTGATATCTGGATAGGTAGGAGTTATTCCCCCTGAACAGAACGAGAACATCCCAGTCCTCGAACCGGTAAGGTGAGTTTTGTCGGTTGCTTTCATCGCGCCCCTCGATCTTTGATATTCCGAATGCTACATAGCATTCACCGCAGGCATAACGTCTATCGAAGACTTGTATCGTTACGTCTGGATTTGACAGCGTGAATGGATAAACGCAGATACCTATGGCACCCAATAGAAGTAACGAGGCGCTGATGAAAGTACGTGCCAGATATTTTTTTTGCATCATTTTTCAAGCTCTTTGTCGCTAAGGTCGCCTTGTTTTTCCGTAATAGAGACCAGTTTTCCGTGCTTGAATATCGCCCTTTCACCGAACCTATAGTCTTGCTCTGGCGCGCGTGTTTTTCCTTCACCTTTGATAACCGGAACAGCATTCTCAATATGGCCGATTACGAATGACATTTCTTTTCCTGCTAAGGCTAGTTTTTCTGAAATATCGGCGGCGATGTTGTCGGCATCGGATGGATTTGCCGCTGTTGCACATCCATGTAGTTCGACTCTCGCATTTTCGGAAAACTTCGAAAACTCTATGTCGTCCACCAGTGCGGAACCTTCCACCCATCCCGCTGCGTTGAATATCATTCGGGTTCTTGTGCGGTATAGACTGGAGTTGTGTAGTACCCATCTATTTGCTTCATAAGCTTTTTTCCTAATCCACGAGGAGTCCTTCGGCGGTGGGGGATCTGCGGTAGTTAGGTATAGTGCTTGAGGGCCCCCGTGCGTCCATATGTCGAGAGAATGAATGCTTCCAGTCGTTTGCGAATTGATGATGCTGACAATGTCTTTTGCGACATATATCCGCTTTACCACTAAGATAAATTTGCTTTTGTCCTGAGCTTTATAGTCGCGCAGCACGTTGTTTTTTGCGTGCTCGAAGGTGTAATTGTCTGATGGGGTTGCTGCGCCTCCCCATAGTAACAAACGTACTTTGCGGTCGTGCTTCACCGGCACCGTTGAGCCCTTTTCATGGTTAGTCTTGACCTTTGCTCCCATCATCCCTCCCGCATTTTTGTTTCTGCATCCTCGCCGAACCAGACGCTCAGTTCCTCAGGATGATAGGTCGCGACTCGTTCGCATAAGCCGTTGGCATCGGTGTAGCCGCTGTAAGTAGTTCCGTCCGGTGCCTTGATGTAATACGCCAGATCAGGTATCGGCTCGCCGGGCTTGCC
>NZ_DBIC01000063.1:21532-26881 GCF_002296545.1 Herbaspirillum sp. UBA812
AGGTATCGGCTCGCCGGTCTTGCCATCGATGGCGCGCACTTGTTCATCCGGGCTTTCTTCTGTGAGATGCTCAGGTCCAAACTTTGGTAGCCAGTCGCCTTGAGTTGTTTGATAAAAATTGGTCGTGACTGCTTCACCGCTCGCATTGCCCACGCCATCAACCTCATTGAGCGTAGAAAGCAACGGACACCCAGCACTGGTCTTCATCCCATGAATAACCTGAGCCCGTCCATTGGTGAGCGTAGAGCGCGGAAAACCATCAGCAATGATGCAGTCCTTTCGGCAAGCCACCCGAGCCCCCTGAAAGGCATAAGCCCGCCCATGGCTGCGGCAGGTCTGGTCACCCTCAATCACCGTCCCGCCGCAGGCGGCTTTATCGCCATAGCGAATCCAGCCGATGATCTTCATGCGCCATCCCCTGTCGGCGCCAGGTAGCCAGCTTGCAGCAGCCCCGGTATGCCGGCATCGTCGGCGTATTCCCGAATTTGTGCTGTGTTTTGCAGACTGCTGGTGATCGTGTCCCGATTGTCGGTCGTGCTGCCGACGATGGCCATCGGATGGCCTTTGCAGGTCAAGGCTGCGCCGGCACCTGAGACGATCCTGCTCTCACTCCCGTCCTGATATCGCACGATGTCACCGACGCAGGCGATGCGGTGTCCCTTGACGTGCATGCTGCTGCTGGCCGTGGAGATTTCCCCGCCAAGCCGCGTGGCCGAAGCCAGCGTTGCTAGCGCATGGCTGCCTTTGATGGGTCGTCTGTCGATGCCGGCAAGAAAATCGTTTGCCAGGCGTTGTCCGTCAAATTCCTTGTGTTCCATCTTTGCTCCTTCCGTCAGTTGGCAACTTGCCCAAACAGCCCATCAGCGCTCACTTCAAGAGATGCCGATATTTTTGGGTGGAAGGAGTGTAGATTTGGCAGTGCGGAAACCCGCTTGCCCTCAAGCAATCAGCTGCGTTTTCTCGAATACCATCGAGCTGGCGCCAAAAAAAACGCCGGCAAAGGCCGGCGTTGTCGGTACTGCAAAGGCAAGTGCCCAGATCAGTCGCGGAAGTTGTTGAACTCCAGCGGAATCTCCTTGATCTCCTTGCGCAGCAGCGCCATGGCCGCCTGCAGGTCGTCGCGCTTGGCGCCGGTGATGCGCACAGCGTCGCCCTGGATACTGGCTTGCACCTTCATCTTGCTGTCCTTGATGACGCGCACGATCTTCTTGGCATCGTCGCTTTCGATGCCGTTCTTCACCTTGATGACCTGCTTGACCTTGTCGCCGCCGATCTTCTCGATCTTGCCTTCGTCCAGGAAACGCACATCGACGTTGCGCTTGGTCATCTTGTTGGTCAGTACGTCGCGCACCTGGCTGAGCTGGAAGTCCGAGTCGGCGAATGCAGTCAGTTCACGCTCCTTCTGCTCGACGCGGGCATCGGTGCCCTTGAAGTCGAAACGGGTGGAAATTTCCTTGTTGGCCTGGTCCACGGCGTTCTTGACTTCCACCAGGTTGGCTTCGCAGACGGTATCGAATGAGGGCATGGCTTGTTCCTTATGTTCTTGCAGCCGGCGAAGGCCGGCGTCTGAGCCGTGATTTTAACGGAGTGAGGCTCGCGCCGCCATCGCCTGGCCGCTGACAGCGGATTTGCCGCGCGCGGGCGATATAATCCCACCCCTATGAGCACTTCTTCACTTCCCGTCCGCCACGACGTTTCCCTGCGCGCCCTCAACACCTTCGGCATCGAGGCCAGTGCCCATGCCTACCTGCCTGTGGAGGGCATCGAGCAGCTGCGCACCTTGCGCCAGGACGCCGGCCTCATGGCCTTGCCGCGCCTGGTCCTGGGCGGCGGCAGCAACCTCCTCCTGACGCAAGACTTCAGCGGATTGGTGCTGCATATGCAGAACCGGGGCATAGACATCGCCGGCGAGGACGACAACTTCATCTACGTGCGCGCCGCCGCCGGGGAGAACTGGCACGCTTTCGTGCAGTGGACGCTGCAACAGGGGCTGGGCGGGCTGGAGAATCTTTCACTCATCCCCGGCAGCGTCGGTGCCGCGCCCATCCAGAACATCGGTGCCTACGGCATCGAGATCAAGGATCGCTTCCACAGTCTGCAAGCTTTCGACCTGATCAGCGGCGAGCTGCTGACGCTGGATCGCAAGGCCTGCCGCTTCGGCTACCGCGACAGCGTCTTCAAGCATGCGCTGCGCGACCGCGCCGTGGTCCTGGAGGTGACATTCGCTCTCCCGAAGCGCTGGGAAGCCAACGCCAATTACGCCGACGTCGCCCAGGCCCTGCAGGAGCGCGGCATCACCGAGCCCGGTCCGCGCGACATCGCCGAGGCCGTCATCGCCATCCGCACCCGCAAGCTGCCAGACCCCGCCCGGATCGGCAACGCCGGCAGCTTCTTCAAGAACCCCATCGTGCCGGCCCGCCTGCGCGATACCCTGCTGGCGCAATACAGCAACCTGGTCAGCTATCGCGTCGATGAGGATCACTACAAGCTGGCCGCCGGCTGGCTGATCGACCGCTGCGGCTGGAAGGGCAAGACCATGGGGCGTGCAGGCGTGTATGAACAGCAGGCCCTGGTGCTGGTCAACCGGGGCGGTGCCACGGGGGCTGAAGTGGCCAGGCTGGCCAAGGCGATCCAGGATGATGTGAAGGAAAAGTTCGGCGTCCAGCTGGAGCCGGAACCGGTCTTCATCTGAGAACACTCCGGTCTGAAGACGTAAAAAAGCCGTCCGGTATCGCTACCGGACGGCTTTTTTATTCAGAGGCCGAGAAGATCAGCCGAAGTGGCAGACGTAATCCAGGGTCTCGGTCACTTCGATGTCGAAGCTGGAGTTGCCCGGCACGCTGAAGGTGGTGCCTGCAGCGTAGGTGTTCCAGGCTTCTTCACCCTTCAGGCGCACGCGGCAGCTGCCGCCGTTGATTTCCATGATTTCCGGTGCGCCGGTGCTGAAGTTCAGCGTCGAGGGCAGGATCACGCCCAGGGTCTTCTTGGTCCCATCGGCCAGCAGCACGGTGTGCGAAACACACTTGCCGTCGAAGTAGACATTGCCCTTTTTCAGGACGGTGACGTTGTCGAATTGAGTGCTCATCGAATCGCTTCCATTAAACGGTAAAGGTGAATCCAGCAGGAATTACTTTTCGTCACGGCCCAGCAGCGGCAGCGACACGGCGGTGCTGGAATCCAGCAGGCCGGTGTTCTGGTAGATCGACAGCTTCTGGCGGGTGTCGGCGATGTCCAGGTTGCGCATGGTCAGCTGGCCGATACGGTCGATTGCGGAGAAGCTGCCTTCGCCCTTTTCCATGGTCAGGCGTTCCGGGTGGTAGGTCAGGTTGGGCGACTCGGTGTTGAGGATCGAGTAGTCATTGCCGCGACGCAGTTCCACCGTCACTTCGCCGGTGATGGCGCGTGCCACCCAGCGCTGGGCGGTTTCGCGCAGCATGATGGCCTGCGAGTCGAACCAGCGGCCCTGATACAGCAGGCGGCCCAGCTTGCGGCCGTTGTCGCGGTATTGTTCGATGGTGTCTTCGTTGTGGATGCCGGTGACCAGGCGCTCGTAGGCGATGAACAGCAGGGCCAGGCCCGGGGCTTCGTAGATGCCGCGGCTCTTGGCTTCGATGATGCGGTTCTCGATCTGGTCGCTCATGCCCAGGCCATGGCGGCCACCGATGCGGTTGGCTTCCAGGATCAGCTCGGTCATGCTGGCGAAGGTCTTGCCGTTGAGCGCCACCGGACGGCCTTCTTCGAAGCGCACGGTGACGGTCTCGGCCTTCACTTCAACGTCATCGCGCCAGAACGCCACGCCCATGATGGGCTGCACGATCTTGATGCCGCTGTTGAGGAATTCCAGGTCCTTGGCTTCGTGGGTCGCGCCCAGCATGTTGGAGTCGGTCGAGTAGGCCTTTTCCACCGACATCTTGTAGTCGAAGCCGGACTTGATCATGAACTCGGACATTTCCTTGCGGCCGCCCAGTTCGTCGATGAAGGTGCTGTCCAGCCAGGGCTTGTAGATCTTCAGGTTGGGGTTCACCAGCAGGCCGTAGCGATAGAAGCGCTCGATGTCGTTGCCCTTGTAGGTGCTGCCGTCGCCCCAGATGTCGACGTTGTCTTCACGCATGGCCGACACCAGCATGGTGCCGGTCACGGCACGGCCCAGCGGGGTGGTGTTGAAGTAGGTGATGCCGGCAGTGGAGATGTGGAACGCGCCGCTTTGCAGGGCTGCGATGCCTTCGTTGGCCAGCTGTTCGCGGCAGTCGATCAGGCGCGCCAGTTCGGCACCGTATTGCATGGCCTTCTTGGGGATGGCGTCATAGTCCGGCTCATCCGGCTGGCCCAGGTTGGCGGTGTAGGCGTAGGGGACAGCGCCTTTCTGGCGCATCCAGGTCAGCGCGGCGCTGGTATCGAGGCCGCCGGAGAAGGCGATGCCGACTTTTTGATTGACCGGGACGGATTGCAGGATGTTGGACATGATCTTGACGTTGCGATGAAGTGAAGTGTTGAGCGTGATTCTTGTGCTGGGGGAATGGGCAGCAGGGCGGCTTAATCGAAGCGGCCGTGCACCAGATATTCGAGCAGGGCCTTCTGCACATGCAGGCGGTTTTCCGCCTCTTCCCAGACCACCGATTGCGGGCCGTCGATCACTTCGGCGGCCACTTCCTCTCCACGGTGTGCGGGCAGGCAGTGCATGAAGAGCGCATCCTTCTTGGCGCGCGACATCTTGGCCTGGTCCACGATCCAGCCATCGAAGGCCTTCAGGCGGGCATTGTTCTCGGCTTCGAAGCCCATGCTGGTCCACACGTCGGTGGTGACCAGGTCGGCATCCTGGCAGGCATCGGCCGGATCGGCGAAGAAGGTGTAATTCTTGTTGCCCGGCGAAACCTGGGCCGGATCGATGTCGTAGCCCTTGGGGGTGGAGACGTTGACGTGGAAGCCAAAAACCTCGGCCGCCTGCAGCCATGAATAGAGCATGTTGTTGGCGTCGCCGACCCAGGCCACGATCTTGCCCTGGATGCTGCCGCGATGCTCGATGTAGGTGAACACATCGGCCAGCACCTGGCAGGGATGCTGCTCGTTGGTGAGACCGTTGATGACCGGCACGCGCGAATGCTTGGCAAAGCGCTCGATGATCTCCTGGCCGTAGGTGCGGATCATGATGACGTCGCACATGCGCGACATCACCTGCGCCGCATCTTCCACCGGTTCGCCACGGCCAAGCTGGCTGTCGCGGGTGTTGAGGTAGATCGCCGCACCGCCCATCTGGTGCATGCCGGCTTCGAAGGAGAGGCGGGGGCGGGGCTTGGTTTTTTTGTACAACATCACCAAGGGAAGATCGGCCAACGGGTGATGGGGGTGGGG
>NZ_DBIC01000250.1:0-33111 GCF_002296545.1 Herbaspirillum sp. UBA812
GCACTGGGGGCGTATCTCGTGTTCATGACGCTCAACATCGTCGGGGTGCAGATCGCGGCAACGTTCGAATTGTTTGTCACGTTGCTGGCGATCTTCGAGCTGCTGGTCTTCATGGGCGTGGTGGCACCGGGCTTCTCGCTGGCCAATTTCACCAAGGGCGGCTGGTCCGGCAGTGATGGCTTCAGCATGGCGGCCGTGCCGGGCATGTTCGCGGCGATCCCGTTTGCGATCTGGTTCTTCCTGGCCATCGAAGGCGTGGCCATGGCGGCTGAAGAGGCCAAGGACCCCAAGCGTTCCATTCCCATCGCCTACATCACCGGCATCCTCACGCTGGTGGTGCTGGCCATTGGGGTGATGCTCTTTGCTGGCGGCGCAGGCGACTGGACCAAGCTGGCCAATATCAACGACCCGCTGCCGCAGGCCATGAAGCTGATCGTCGGCGACAACAGCAACTGGCTGCACATGCTGGTATGGCTGGGCCTGTTCGGGTTGGTGGCCTCCTTCCACGGCATCATCCTGGGCTACTCGCGCCAGATCTTTGCGCTGGCCCGCGAGGGCTACCTGCCGGCGTATTTCGCCCGCGTCCATCCGCGTTTCAAGACGCCGCACCGCGCCATCCTGGCCGGCGGGGTGGTGGGGATCGCCGCCATCTACAGCGATGAACTCATCAAGATCGGCGGCCAGACGCTCACGGCCAACATCGTCACCATGTCGGTGTTCGGCGCCATCCTGATGTACATCCTGTCGATGCTCTCGCTGTTCCGTCTGCGCCGCGCCGAGGCAGGCCTGGAGCGGCCTTTCCGCGCACCGCTGTATCCGTACTTCCCAGCCTTCGCGCTCTTCGGTGCGCTGGTGTGCATGGCCACCATGATCTATTACAACCCGCTGATCTTCGGCATCTTCATCGCTTTGCTGGCACTGGGCTATGCCTGGTTCCTGGCGACGGCACGCCAGCGTGCCGAAGGGGCGGCGGCGGTTGCAGAATTCTGAACGATATAAAACTTTTATACCGATAACTCCAAACCGATAATTCGACTGGGCGATCATGAACAACAATCACAAACCGACGACCGACATCGCTGCACCCGCCCTCAAGCGTCGTGGCTTCCTGGGCGGCCTGCTGGCGGCTGCGGCCGGTGGCGCACTGGCCACCATCGCCACGCCCGGCCAGGCGGCCGCCCGCGCTGAAGTCGCGCTGGACCGTGCCAAATGGGCGGCCCGCAATCACGAGATGGTGGCGCAGATGATCGCCGAGCATGGCAAGCTGGCACCGGGCTACCAGAGCGGCAAGCGGCCCTATGCCGTGTTCGACTGGGACAACACCAGCATCATGAATGACTGCGAAGAAGCGCTGCTGATGTACCAGATCAATACCTTGTCCTTCAAGCTGACACCAAACGAGTTCGCGGCCATCACCCGTCAGAATGTGCCACCGGGTCCGTTCAGCAAGGACTTCAAGAATGCGGCAGGCAACATCGTGGATCTGGAAGCCATCTGCGCTGACCTCGATGCGGATTACGCGTTCCTGTACGCCAATTACAAGGGCATGGCCGGCAGCAAGAGCCTGGAAGAAATCTCCGCCACGCCGGAGTTCCAGGACTTCCGTACCAAGCTCTACTACCTCTATGAAGCCGTCAACGATACCCATGGCGTAGCCGTCGGTTATCCGTGGGTGATTTATTTCTTCGCCAACATGAGCGTGGCTGAAGTGAGTGCGCTGGCTGAGGCCTCCAACGATGCTGCGCTGGGCGCGGCGCTGACCAAGGTCAAGTACACCAGCCCGGCAGACCGCGCGGGCAAGGCGGGCGTGGTGAGCGTGTCGCACTTCCATGGCATCCGCCTGTGCACCGAAATCGCCACCTTGATGGACACCCTGCGCCGCAATGGCATCGACGTCTATGTCTGCACCGCCTCGCTGGAAGATGTGGTGGCCGTGTTTGCGACGCACCCCAAGTATGGCTACCACGTTACCCGTGAGAACGTCATCGGCCTGCGCCTGGAGCGCAACGGGCAGAGCTTCCGCAATGCCTATCTGAAGGAGTGGCCGCTGACCTGGGGGCCGGGCAAGACGGTCGCCATCAAGCAGGTGCTGGTGGCGCAAAAGGGGTATGGTCCGCTGTTCGTGGCGGGCGACAGCGATGGCGATTACGATATGCTGCGCGACTTCCCCGAGACCCGTTATGGCCTCATCGTCAATCGCATGAAGAACGGCAAGATCGGTGAGCTGTCCAAACTCGCGGCGGACCAGATCAGTGCCGCCAAGCCGCGTTTCATGCTGCAGGGACGCCAGGAGTCGACCGGCAACTGGCTGCCGGCCGAAACCAGCATCAAATACGGCAAGACCGCACCGCAACTGCTGACCAGCTGATCGGACAGCAGCGGGGCATGACGCACCGCTGCCTGAGCGGGCAGCGGTGACCAAGGAGGAGCATCATCATGGCCGAACACCGTTTCCGGCACAGTGTGGGTAGCGCCAGCTACGTGTTTCGTGATCTCAAGGAAGTGATGGCCAAGGCCAGCCCGGCGCGGTCCGGCGATCTGCTGGCCGGTGTGGCGGCGGGCAGCGCCGAGGAGCGCGCCATTGCGCAGATGGCGCTGGCGAACCTGCCGCTGAAGACTTTTCTCGACGAGCCGCTGATCCCTTACGAAGAGGATGAAGTGACCCGGTTGATCCTCGACAGTCACGACCGTGGCGCCTTTGCGCCGATCGCGCACCTCACGGTCGGCGATTTCCGCAACTGGCTGCTGGCCGATGACACCGACAGCACGGTGCTGGCCGCCGTGGCACCCGGTGTGACGCCGGAGATGGCGGCGGCCGTCTCCAAGATCATGCGCAACCAGGACCTGATCCTGGTGGCCAAGAAGTGCCGCGTGGTCACCGCCTTTCGCAATACCATCGGCTTGCCCGGGCGCCTGTCCACCCGCCTGCAGCCCAATCACCCCACGGATGACGCCAGCGGCATCGCCGCCAGCATGCTCGATGGCCTGATGTATGGCAACGGCGATGCGGTCATCGGCATCAATCCCGCTACCGACAACGTACCGCAGGTGGTCAAGCTGGTCGGCATGATGGCCGATGTGATCGCGCGTTACGAGATCCCTACGCAATCCTGCGTGCTCACCCACGTCACCAACACGATTGCCGCCATCGAGCGCGGTGCGCCGGTGGATCTGGTATTCCAGTCGATTGCAGGGACCGAGGCGGCCAATCGCGGCTTCGGCATCGACCTGGCCATCCTGGGCGAGGCGCGTGAGGCTGCGCTGTCGCTCAAGCGCGGCACGGTGGGCGACAACGTGATGTATTTTGAAACCGGGCAGGGCAGTGCGCTGTCGGCCAATGCGCATCACGGCATCGACCAGCAGACCTGCGAGGCACGCGCGTACGCGGTGGCCCGTGCCTTCAAGCCGCTGCTGGTCAATACGGTGGTGGGCTTCATCGGGCCGGAATACCTGTATGACGGCAAGCAGATCATCCGCGCCGGACTGGAAGACCATTTCTGCGCCAAGCTGCTGGGCCTGCCCATGGGTTGCGACGTCTGCTACACCAACCATGCCGAAGCGGACCAGAACGACATGGATGTGCTGCTGACCTTGCTGGGCGTGGCGGGCTGTACCTTCGTCATGGGCATCCCCGGTTCGGATGACATCATGTTGAATTACCAGACCACTTCCTTCCACGATGCGCTGTATGCGCGGCGGGTACTGGGTTCGCGGCCGGCGCCGGAGTTCGAGGCGTGGCTGCACAGGATGCAGATCTTCAATGCGGGTGGCCAGGAGCAGGCATTCCGCCTGCATGCCGACATGCCCCCCGGTTTTCGCGAGACCTTGTTGCGCCTTCAATGACCATGGACGACAAAGAAGCCATTTCACCGCAAGGTGCAGAAAACGTCAGCCCCGGTGCAGAAAACGTCACGGCCAATCCGTGGGAGGCATTGCGCCGCTTTACTGCTGCGCGCATCGCCCTGGGACGCAGTGGCGTAAGCCTGCCGACCGCGCCGCAACTGGCTTTTCAGCTGGCGCACGCGCAGGCGCGCGATGCCGTGCACCTGCCGTTGGATGTGGCTGCGCTCAAGGATCAATTGCAGCAGCAAGGTCTCTGCGCAGCCGAAGAAGTGATCGATGTGCAAAGCGCGGCAGCAGACCGGCTGGTCTACCTGCAGCGGCCGGACTTCGGGCGCAGGCTGTCGGAAGCATCGCGCCAGCAATTGCTTGAGCGTTTCGGCACCGCGCCGCAACGGCGCTTCGATGTGGGCTTCGTGATCGCCGATGGCTTGTCGGCGCTGGCCATCGTGCGTAATGCCGCGCCTTTCCTGGCGGAGGTGATGCAGCGTATTGCGCCGGAAGGATGGTCGATGGCACCGCCCGTGATCGTGCAGCAGGGACGGGTGGCGGTGGCCGATGAAATCGGGGAGTTGCTGGGTGTGAAGCTGGTGGTGATCCTGATCGGCGAACGTCCGGGGCTGAGTTCGCCGGACAGCATGGGTCTCTATCTGACCTGGATGCCCTCGCGCGGACTCACCGACGCCAGCCGCAATTGCATCTCCAATGTGCGGCCGGAAGGTTTGCCCTATCCGGAAGCCGCCTACAAGCTGCATTACCTGATGGCGCAGGCGCACCAGCGTGCCCTGTCCGGCGTGGCCTTGAAGGATGAGACGGCCAGCGAGGGTGAGGAACTGGATGTGCGGCGCAACTTTTTGCTCGGTGACGCTTGATGAAGAGATCGCGCATTGCAGCCCGCTGATGCCCCACTCACCGTTCGTCCTGAGTAGCGGCCATGCCGCGTATCGAAGGCGCGCCGTCCTTGCGCCTTCGATACGCCGCACGCGTGCGGCTACTCAGTCCGAACGGTAGAGAGTACATCGGCAGGCCTCATCGACCTGATGCCTATAAAACGAAAAGGCCGCGAACTTTCATTCGCGGCCTTTCCTTTTTTTGCGCGGGGAGGGCGATGCATCCACCCTCCCTGAAGCATCGACGCTTTACACCGATTCCAGCGCCTGGTTCAGCGTGGCGCTCGGACGCATCACGGCGAAGGTCTTCTCACGATCCGGCAGGTAGTAGCCGCCGATGTCGACTTCCTTGCCCTGCACCGAGTTCAGTTCTTCGACGATCTTCTGCTCGTTGTCGGACAGTGCCTTGGCCAGCGGGGCGAATTGCTTGGCCAGTTCGGCGTCGTCCTTCTGTGCGGCCAGTTCCTGGGCCCAGTACATGGCCAGGTAGAAGTGGCTGCCACGGTTGTCCAGCTCACCGGTCTTGGGCGAAGGCGACTTGTTGTTGTCCAGCAGCTTGCCGGTGGCAGCGTCCAGGGTCTTGGCCAGGATCTTGGCGCGGGCGTTGCCGGTCTTGATGCCCACGTCTTCGATGGAGACGGCCAGGGCCAGGAATTCACCCAGCGAATCCCAGCGCAGGTGGTTTTCACCGACCAGCTGTTGCACGTGCTTGGGGGCCGAGCCGCCGGCACCGGTTTCGAACATGCCGCCACCGGCCATCAGCGGGACGATCGACAGCATCTTGGCCGAGGTGCCCAGTTCCATGATGGGGAACAGGTCGGTCAGGTAGTCGCGCAGGATGTTGCCGGTCACCGAGATGGTGTCCAGGCCGCGGATGACGCGTTCCAGGGTGTAACGCATGGCGCGCACTTGCGACATGATCTGGATGTCGGCACCGGTCAGGTCGTGATCCTTCAGGTAGGTGTTGACCTTCTTGATCAGTTCGGCTTCGTGCGGACGGTACGGGTCCAGCCAGAACACGGCCGGCATGCCGGACAGGCGGGCACGGGTCACGGCCAGCTTGACCCAGTCACGCACGGCGGCGTCCTTGACCTGGCACATGCGCCAGATGTCGCCTTCTTCCACGTTCTGCTCCAGCAGCACCTGGCCATCCAGGGTGACGATGCGCGCCACGCCGGCTTGGGCGATTTCGAAGGTCTTGTCGTGCGAACCGTATTCTTCTGCCTTCTGGGCCATCAGGCCGACGTTGGGCACGGTGCCCATGGTGGTCGGGTCGAAGGCGCCGTTGGTCTTGCAGAAGTTGATGATTTCCTGATAGATGCGGGCGAAGGTCGATTCCGGCAGCAGGGCCTTGGTGTCTTCGGTCTTGCCAGCGGCGTTCCACATCTTGCCGCCAGCGCGGATCATGGCCGGCATGGAGGCGTCGACGATCACGTCGTTGGGCGCGTGCAGGTTGGTGATGCCCTTGGCGGAGTCCACCATGGCCAGGCGCGGACGCTTGGCTTCATCGGCCTTCAGGTCGGCCAGCACTTCGGCCTTCTTGTCTTCGGGCAGGGTGTTGATCTTTTCGTAGACGCCGGACATGCCGTTGTTGGGGTTCACGCCGATCTCGGCGAACAGCTTGGCGTGCTTGGTGAAGGTGTCCTTGTAGTAGGTACGCACGGCGTGACCGAAGACGATCGGGTGCGAGACCTTCATCATGGTGGCCTTGACGTGCACCGACAGCAGCAGGTCGGTGTCGAAGGCATCCTGCATCTGTTCTTCGTAGTAGGCACAGAGTGCCTGCTTGCTCATGAACATGCTGTCGATGATTTCACCGGCTTGCAGCGAGATCTTCGGCTTCAGGACGATGGTTTCGCCGGACTTGGTGACCAGATCCATCTTGACGTCCACGGCCTTGTCCAGGGTCAGGCTCTTTTCGCCGGCGTAGAAGTCGCCGCCGTGCATGTGCGCCACGTGGGTACGCGAGGCCATGGACCACTTGGCCATCGAGTGCGGGTGCTTGCGGGCGTAGTTCTTGACGGCGTTGGGTGCGCGGCGGTCGGAGTTGCCTTCGCGCAGGACCGGGTTCACGGCGCTGCCGGTGACCTTGGCGTAGCGCTTCTGCAGGGCCTTTTCTTCTTCGGTGCTCGGGTTTTCCGGATAGTCGGGCAGCTTGTAGCCGCGTGCTTGCAGTTCGCGGATGGCCGCTTGCAGCTGCAGGATCGAGGCGCTGATGTTGGGCAGCTTGATGATGTTGGCGTCGGGGCTCTGGGTCAGGGCGCCCAGTGCGGCCAGGTTGTCGGGGACTTTCTGTTCATCGGTGAGGTACTCCGGGAATTCAGCCAGGATACGCGCAGCCACCGAGATATCGCTTTCGACGACGTCGATGCCGGCCGCGGCGGTGAACTTCTTGACGATGGGCAAGAGCGAGTGGGTCGCCAGATAGGGTGCCTCGTCGGTCAGCGTATAGATGATGGTCGGGTTGCCAGTAGTCACGATGATGTCCTTGCGTTGGTGTGTTGATGTGCTTTGGTGCGATCCCCGCAGCGCCGGATGGACCGCCCTGGCTCTGTCGGCCTGGGCTGGCGCCACCTCCTTGTCGGCTGTGCTGCGCGGAAATTCGTCTCCCGGGGCGGCATGGCTGGCGTACTGCTGCCAGAAGGCCGCGGCAAAAAACAGCGGTAGTTTACTCCTAAGCGGGGCGAAATGCTTCAACTCTTATATAAGACTTGAAGAAATTTTTGCTTTTCGAAGGATTGCTGCCCCGTTCTCAATCCCTTGGCATGACTCTGCTATTGTCGTGGACACACTTTTTGTTCGTGTCCGGCAAAATGCCGTACAATTCATTTCATGGGAAAACGCATGACGCCAGCTGTCGCCACTGCTCGACTGGAAGCCCGGATCAGCCCGGAGCTTCAGCAATTGCTCAAACGTGCCGCCGAGATTGAAGGACGCACCTTGACCGACTTTGTCATCGCTGCCGTCCAGGAAGCGGCGCAGAAGGCGGTCGAGCAGGCCGAAGTCATCCGTTTGTCCTTGCAGGACCAACAGCGCTTTGCCGAGGCGCTTCTGGCTCCCCCACCACCTTCGGCAGCACTGCAGCGCGCCATGGCGCGCCATGACAAGCTGCTGCGCAGCGAAGAATGACGCGCCCGCCGTTGCTCGTGACGGCGCTCGATCCCGCCCTTCACGACCTTAGCCGCTTTGACTGCGGCACGCCTGCCTTGAACCGCTATTTGCGCGAACTGGTGACACAGGATATCCGGCGCCGCGTGGCTGCCTGCTTTGTCGCAGTGGACGACGAACAGCGGGTGGCCGGCTATTACACGCTGGCCAGCGCCAGCATGCCGTTGGCGGGCCTGTCCGATGAGATGCGCCGCAAGCTGCCGCGCTATGGTGCCATTCCCGCCATCCGTGTCGGACGTCTTGCGGTCGACCGGGAATTCAAGGGCCGGGGCCTCGGTGGCGCTTTGCTGGTCAATGCATTGCGCCGGGCCGTCGCGGCGGAGATACCGGGCGCGGTCCTCGTGGTTGATGCCAAGGACCCGCAAGCGTCAACCTTTTATCGCTATCACGGTTTTATCTCCCTCCAGGATGCACCGCTTACGCTGTTCTTGCCTCTTGCGTCAGTGCAATAAGCGAGCGGCATTTTCCAGCAGGGCACAGGTGTATCTCAAGCTGAGCGGGGTAGATGATGTACTTGTCGTTTCCTTAAAGGAGCTATGAAATGAAATGTCCTTGCTGCGGGGCAGCTGAACTGGTCCGCGACACGCGCAATCTGCCCTATACCTACAAAGGGCAGAGCACCATCATTGAAGCAGTGACGGCAGATTTCTGCCCGGCTTGCGACGATGCCGTGCTTGATCGTGAACACGGCGACCGCTACGGCGAGCAAATCGGCAAATTCCAGCGCACGGTCAACGCCACCTATGTCGACCCGGCCTTGAACCCGGGTCAGACGCAAGCTTGATCTGGACCAGCGTGAGGCCGCCGAGTTGTTCGGCGGCGGCGTCAATGCCTTTTCCCGCTACGAAAACGGGAAGGCCAAGCCGCCGCTTTCACTGGTGAAGCTCTTCAGGCTGCTGGATCGCCATCCCGGTCTGCTTGAAGAAATCAGGACTACCTGAGAATCTCGGGTTCGATCACGGACGCTGACCAAACTAAAAAGGGCCGCATTTCTGCGGCCCATCCCAATAGCTAGTACAAGAACCTGTCTCAGGCCGTCACTGCCTGCCGTGCCGCCTTGTTGCGATACAGGATCAGTGTGGCGATCAGCCCGCACACTGCAGCCGTGCTCATCCAGAGGCCAGGTGCTGCCTTGTCGTGGGTCATTTCGATCAGGCCAGTTGCAATGGCCGGCGTGAAGCCGCCGAAGACGGCGGTAGCCAGGCTGTAGGCCAGCGAGAAGCCTACGGTGCGCACCTCGGCCGGCATCACTTCCGTCAGGGCCACCACCATCGCGCCGTTGTAGCTGGCGTACAGGAAGGACAGCCACAGTTCCACCATCAGCATCTTGGCGAAGCTGGCGTCATGCACCAGCCAGTTCACGGCCGGGTAGGCGGTCAGGATGGTCAGGACGGTGAAGGTCACCAGGATCGGGCGACGGCCGATGCGGTCCGACAGCGCGCCCATGATGGGCAGCCAGATGAAGTTGGACAGGCCCACGCACAAGGTCACGATCAGGCTGGCCTCGGTGGAGAGCTTCAGCACGTTCTTGCCGAAGGTCGGGGTGTACACCGTGATCAGGTAGAACGACACGGTGGTCATCGACACCAGCATCATGCCGGCAATGACCAGCTTCCAGTTCTCGATCATGGAACGGAAGATCTGGCCGGTGCTCGGACGATGCTTGCGGCGCATGAACTCTTCGGTTTCCTGCAGCGAGCGGCGGATCACGAACAGCACCGGCACGATCAGGCAGCCGATGAAGAACGGCACGCGCCAGCCCCAGTCACCGACCTGGGCCGGAGTGAGCGTCGTCGAGAGCATGTAGCCGATGGCGGCCGCCACGATGATGGCCACCTGCTGGCTGGCCGACTGCCAGCTCACATAGAAACCCTTGTTGCCGGGCGTGGCCATTTCGGCCAGGTAGACCGACACGCCGCCCAGTTCCACACCGGCCGAGAAGCCTTGCAGCAGGCGGCCGACCAGCACCAGCACCGGGGCCAGCACGCCGATGGTGGCGTAGGAGGGCACGAAGGCGATGAGCATCGTGCCCAGGGCCATCAGCGCCAGGGTCACGATCAGGCCCTGGCGGCGGCCGACGCGGTCGACGTAGGCACCCAGGATGATGGCACCCAGCGGGCGCATCAGGAAGCCGGCACCGAAGGTCATGAAGGTCAGCATCAGCGAGGCGAACTCGTTGTCGCTGGGGAAGAAGGCCTTCGAGATGTGGGTTGCGTAGAAACCGAACAGGAAGAAATCGAACATTTCCATGAAGTTGCCGCTGGTCACGCGCAGCACGGTGGAAAACTTCGATTGCGAAGAAGTGGATGTCGTCATGATATGTGCCTCGTTATCTGTTGGGCGGACCGTGTTGATTCCGGTCTTGCGCCTGTCTCGTACTGCCATGCGGCAGCTTGTGTCAGGATCTTTTTTTGTGGGGACAGCTATTGCGCCGCCGATTCTATGCCCGAAAGTGATCCATGGGACCCACTTGCGGCGCTGCGCAAGCAAATATCGGTTTTTTCGATAGCTGGATGAAAGCTTCAGCGCGCATTTCCATCGCAAAAAGCTGTTCGCACGACAAGCTGCGGTGTATCAAGGCGATCCGAAGTGAATTATGGTGCAATGCGGCATTGCGCATGACTTCACGCCGCACTGCTCATCCATGAAAGGTTCCTATGAAAACCGCCGTCTTCAGCGCCCGCCGCTACGACCAGACCCTGCTCACGCGCGCCAATGCCGCGTCCGGCGCTGCGCATGAACTGGTGTTCCTGCAAGACCGTCTCGATCTCGATACGGCACAACTGGCCAGCGGCTGCCAGGCCGTGGCGGCCTTCGTCAATGACGACCTGAGTGCGGCCGTGCTGGAACGACTGGCCATGCTCGGAGTGCGTTTCGTCACCACACGCTCCACCGGCTTCAATCACATCGATACGCAAGCCGCGCGGCGGTTGGGTATCACGGTGGCGCGCGTGGCCGATTATTCACCTTACTCGGTGGCCGAGTTCGCCGTGGGCCTGCTGCTGGCGGTGAACCGAAAAATCGCGCGCGCCAGCATGCGCACGCGCGAAGGCAATTTCGAACTGGAAGGATTGATGGGCTTCGACCTGCACGGCAAGACCGTGGGCGTGATCGGTACCGGCAAGATCGGCGCGCTGTTCGCCCGCATCATGGCCGGATTCGGCTGCACCGTGCTGGGCAGCGACGTGCATCACAATCCGGACTTCGAGGCCCTGGGCGGACGCTACGTGCGCCGCGAAGAGCTATTCGCCGCCAGTGACGTGATTTCGCTGCATTGTCCGCTCACCGAAGCCACGCGCTATCTGGTCAATGCCGAGACCTTGGCCCTCGCCAAGCCCGGCTGCATCCTGGTCAACACCAGCCGCGGCGGGCTGGTCGATACCGAAGCCGCGATTGCCGCCTTGAAGAGCGGCCAACTGCGCGGCCTGGCCATCGATGTCTATGAACAGGAGGCCAGCCTGTTCTTCCAGGACCTGTCCTCGACCATCATCACCGACGACGTGATCCAGCGCCTGGTGTCTTTTCCCAATGTGATCGTCACCGGCCACCAGGCCTTCTTCACCGAGGAAGCCATCGGCCAGATCATGCAGACCACCATCGCCAACCTGAATGATTTCGCCGCGGGCAAGCAACTGGGCGAGCGTCTGGTGGCCTGATCAGCTCGCATGGCGGCCGGTGTCGAACAGCGAGCCCAGCTGCTCGCCGATGCGCGGGCGCAGGTGTTCATGCACGCGCTGGATGATGTGTTCGGCATCGTCCGCGCCATAGGTCTGCGCCAGCTGCCGATGCATGTCGAAATGCAGGTAGAGCAGTCCGCGCAGACTCTGGAAAGCAGTCGGATGGGCCTGGCCGCAGACCTGCTCGTTGTTGTCCATGACCTGGTTCAGTACGCCCGGATCGAACAGGCGTACCTGGCAGATCACGGCGCAGCGGACGATCTCCAGGTCCAGTGCTTCCAGTTCCTGAGTCAGTTCATCGGGAGTGTGGCGCTCGGCGCTCAGCTTTTCGCTCATGGCGGTCTTTCGGAGGAGGAGGGGAGTCCTCAGGATAGCATTTGCTGCAGCGCGGAAAACTTGTCGAAGATCAATCTTTCAGGGATTGCCAGCGCGAGGCAGGTAAATTTTGCAAAGAGCTTCACGCTGCTGCAGCATGGCGCTCAGACGGAACAAAAGGACGGTGGCGGATCGCCCGCCATCGCCCCTTCAGCGCGCCTTTCGGCCAGACAGGATCACTCCAGCGCCGCAGCCGGACCGAAGAATTCATATCGGCTCTGAGCCGCCGGTACACCCAGCGCGCCCAGCGCACGCTTGATGGCTTTCATGAACGGCTTGGGGCCGACGAAGTAGGCGTCCACGTCCCGCGTTTGCGGTAGCCATTGCTGCAGCAGAGCCGCATCGATGAAGCCGGTGGCGTAGGGGGCCGGATCGCCTGCGCGTGCCCGTTCATAGCAGAAATGCGCCCGCAGTTGCGGGTGTTGCGCCGCCAGTTCTTCCACCTGACGGCGGAAAGCATGCACGCCGCCATGGCGCGCCGCATGGATGAAATGCACCGGGCGACCGGTCGGCAGCGCCGCTGCCAGCATGGTCATCATCGGCGTAATGCCAACGCCGCCGCTGATGAGCACAAGCGGCTTGTCACTGGCCGTGAGCGTGAAGTCGCCGGCCGGCGGGAACAGTTCCACCACCGCGCCCACATGGATCTCGTCGTGCAGATGGCGCGAGACCTTGCCCTCGGCTTCACGCTTGACGCTGATGCGGTATTGCAGCGGCTGCCCCTGCTGGCGCAGCGGGGCCGACAGCGAATACTGGCGGCGCTGTTCCAGCCCGTCCACCACCATGCGCAGGCCGATGTACTGGCCCGGCTCAAAGTCCAGCAGCGCGCCGCCATCCTCGGGCATAAAGTAGAAGGAGGTGATCTCCTCGCTCTCGGCCACCTTGCGCGTGACCACGAAATTGCGCGCACCGCGCCAGCCGCCTGGCGCGGCGGCCTTGGCGTCATATTGCTGGCGTTCGGCGCCGATGAGGATATCGGCCAGCTGGCCATAGGCGGCAGCCCAGGCATCGATGACGGCATCGGTGGCGATCTCCGCGCCCAGCACTTCACGGATGGCACGCAGCAGGCAGTCGCCGACCATCGGGTAGTGCTCGGGCTGCACCTGCACGGCGACGTGCTTGTTGATGATCTGCGCGGCCAGCGGGCCCATTTCTTCCAGGCGATCGATATGCCGCGCGTACATCAGCACGCCATTGGCCAGCGCACGCGGCTGGTCGCCGCTGGCCTGGTGGGCGCGATTGAAGAGGGGATGAACCTGTGGGTAGTCGCGCATGAGCATCTTGTAGAAGTGCGTGGTCAGCGCCTCGCCGCCCGATTCGAGCAGGGGGACGGTGGATTTGACGATGGCGAGTTGGGCATCGGTAAGCATGCTGGACCTTTCTGTTGGAGGCGGTGGTGGAAGTGCCGGAATGTCCGGGACCCTCTTCCTATTACAAAAGGTGTGCCACTTTCGAATGCCAATAAAATCAGGAACTTGCGAGCGGTTGGTGTATTTATGACCTGTGTCATAATGACCAATCATTCTTCCTTTGGGAGTCAATATGACCTCAAAAGTCCTGCTCGACGCCTTGCTCCCGCTGGTAGCCGACCTGTCACGTCAGATTGATGACCGTGAGCGCTACCGCCGCCTGCTGCAGACCTTGCGCACGCTGTTCCCCTGCGATGCTGCAGCCTTGCTGCGACTGGAGGGCGAGCTGCTGGTGCCGCTGGCCATCGACGGACTTTCCAGCGATACCTTGGGCCGCCGTTTCCGCATCGCCGACCATCCGCGCTTCGGCGTGCTGCTGGCCAATCTCGGGCCGACACGCTTTCCTGCCGATTCAAGCCTGCCTGATCCCTACGACGGTCTGGTCGACGGCTTGAATGACGCCCATTCCGGCGCGCTGGAAGTGCACGATTGCATGGGCTGTGCGCTCTCGGTCAATGGCCGTCCATGGGGCTTGGTCACGCTGGATGCGTTGGGTGCAGGGCGTTTCGACGGCGTCGACATGGCCTCGCTGCAGGCTTTTGCGGCGCTGGCGGCTGCCACCGTCCACGTGGCCGAACGCATCGACGACCTGGCCGCCGCCGGTGAACGGGCGCGCCAGCGTGCCGAAGCCTACCGGCTGGGGCTGGAGGAGAGCCAGGGCAAGCGCGAACTGATCGGCCAGAGTCCGGCGCAGCAACAGCTGCTGGACGAGATCCGCATGGCCGCCCCCAGCGACATGACGGTGCTGGTCACCGGCGAAACCGGCACCGGCAAGGAACTGGTGGCCCACGCCCTGCACGCAGCCTCGCCCCGTGCGCACAAGCCCATGATCAGCCTGAACTGCGCAGCCTTGCCCGATACGCTGGTCGAGAGTGAATTGTTCGGCCACGTGCGCGGGGCTTTCTCGGGAGCCGTCGCAGACCGTCGCGGCAAGTTCGAGATGGCCGATGGCGGCACGCTGTTTCTGGATGAAGTCGGGGAGCTGCCGCTGGCGGTGCAGGCCAAGATGTTGCGGGTGCTGCAGAGCGGGCAGTTGCAACGGGTCGGTTCAGACCGCGAGCACCGCGTGGACGTGCGCCTGATCGCTGCCACCAACCGGGACCTGGCCGAGGAAGTGAAGCGCGGCCATTTCCGCGCGGATTTCTATCACCGCTTGTCGGTGTTCCCGATCCGCGTGCCACCGCTGCGCGAGCGCGGGCGCGATGTGCTGCTGCTGGCCGGCTATTTCCTGGAGCAGAACCGGGGGCGCCTGGGCTTGTCCAGTCTGCGCCTGGCAGCCGATGCCCAGCGCGCACTGCTGGACTACCCCTGGCCCGGCAACATCCGCGAACTGGAACACCTGATCGGGCGCAGCGCCCTGCGCGCCCTGGCATCGCAGCCAAAACGATCCGCCATCCTGACGCTGGATGCGGCGGCGCTGGAGCTGGGACATTCCGCCCGCCCGCTTGCCTCGCCTGACACTGCGGCCAACGCACAAGCCGAACCCGCGCAGCCGGGCGAAGGCCTGCGCGCAGCTGTCGAGCGCTTCGAGCGCAAGCTGGTCAGTGATTGTCTCGAACGCCATGGCGGCAACCTGGCCGCGACGGCGCGGGAGCTGGGAGTGGACCGGGCCAACCTGAACCGGCTGGCCAGGCGTCTCGGACTGCGTTGAGCCGAGGGGAGGGTGGTTTACGGTCGATATGAAGAAAAAGAAGAGAAAACGGCCGGAATCCGTCAGGGCAGGCTGCCCATCATGATTCCGGCCGTGGCGGTGTGAAGCCTTGTGTCAAAAAGCCAGAGCGGGGAACAGCCTCAGGCGTCTTGACGCTCCACATCCAGTTCTGCCAGCTGGCCGCGAATGCGGATGGCCGTCAGGTTGCGGGCGGCAGCGGCATCGTCGTTGACGTGTTGCAGGTCTTCGGGCGGTGCGCTGATGACCTTCACGGGTGCGCCTGCGGGTGCAGTGACGGTAACGCCGGGGTTGAGTTGCGACATGATGATCTCCAAGGGATGAAAATCTCGTGCAGGCCCGCCGGAACGGATCTTGGCGGGCAGGGCAGCTATACGTTATATGAACGTTTTAGCAAGCCAGATGATGCAATATTAGCCGGTTTGGTTGCGCTGCAACAGGTATTGAGCTGCTTAAATTTTTGTAGGAAGACACGCACTGTTGAAGACCGGCAATCCTTGTGTTCCGGCAATGGCAGGGCGGCTCCGGGCAAATTTGCTGCGGAGCAAAAACGAGCTGATCTGATCGGTCGTCTGTCGTACGCGGGATGGCTTTTCCGCCTGCTGTCCTACGCAAGCTGCTGGCGTTGGCCGATGCCATCCGCCCAGTGGGCCGGCTAGCCTATGGGTTCGCCTCATCGTCCGATGAGCCCATCCCCATCAGGAAGGAGTTCCCATGACCGAACGCAAGCAAGACAATTCCAACACTTACAAGATCATCGAAGTCGTCGGCAGCTCGCCCAACGGCACGGATGAAGCGATCCGCAACGCCATTGCCGACGTGGCCAAGACCGTCAAGAACGTAGACTGGTTCGAGGTCACGCAATGCCGGGGCCATGTGGAAAATGGCAGCATCGGCCATTTCCAGGTGGGCTTGAAGATCGGTTTCCGCGTCGAATCCTGAGCGATCAAGGCCGATGCCATGGATGAGGGATACAGGCAGGCAATGCGCATCGCCACCGGATAGCGATGTTCAATTTGCGCCTGCGGCATCGGCTCGCTAAGCTGAAGGCTCTTCGCACCCGGCGCCCTGAACCCTTGATCCAGGGCGTTTCAATGACGGCACCTCGAGCCGCTTTTTCCCGTAAATCATTTAGCCATCAAGTAGCTCATCTGGCAGTGCAGCGTGGCGAGCTCTTCCGTGATTGAAGAGCGCAAGCCGGCTGTGCGATGCCGGCTTGTTGCTTTATGGTGATCGTCGAGGCATTGAGGCGTGGGCATTTTCGCCGCGCTGCAACAGTAGGATTCATCCTACGCCATCTCAGGCCGCTGTCCGATAGTGAGCGGATCTGCCGATCCGTATAACGTAATCATCGGCGCTCAAAAGACTGTCCAGTCCAACACAACAACAAGGACGTGTTTTCGCCCCGGCCCCCGGATCAAGCCACGGCCAGGACGAAGACCTATGCGATGCGACGAGCCAAGGGTGCTTTCCATCTCAGGTGCTTTCACACATTAGGGGTCCATCTTGCAAGCTCGAGTTCTGTTAGTCAGCTCAGAGGCCGTACCGCTCGTCAAGACCGGTGGCCTGGCCGACGTGATTACCGCGCTGGCCGTATCGCTGCGCAAAGTCGGCATCGATGCCAGCATCCTCATGCCCGCCTATCCGGAGGCGGTCCGCAATCTCGGCGACACGGTGCAGATCGGCCTGAAGCACGGCCTGCCCGGCGGTGCCGGCCGGATTCTGCGCGGCACCATCCCCGGTACCGACGTGCCGGCGCTGCTGCTGGATACGGCGCGTTTCCGCCAGCGCGGAGCCAATCCTTACGTCGATACCGACGGCGTCGAGTTCAGCGACAACGCGCTGTGCTTCGCCGATCTGTCGCACGCCGCTGTGGCCATCTGCGCTGGTGAAACCAGCCTGCCGGTGCCGCACGTGGTGCACGCCAACGACTGGCACGCCGGCCTGATTCCCTGCCTGTTGAAGCTGCGCGGGCTGGATCACATCGGTACCATGCTGACCATTCACAATCTGGCTTTCCAGGGCAATTTCGCGCTGGAGTCGGCCGAGCAGATCGGTATTCCCCAGCATCTGCTGACCGGCGATGGCGTCGAATACTGGGGCAAGTTGTCCTTCCTCAAGGCCGGCATTCGCTTCTCCGATTGCGTCTCCACCGTCAGCAAGAACTACGCGGAAGAGATCATGACCCCGCGCTTCGGCTGCGGCATGGACGGCATTCTTTCCTTCCGCAAGCTGGATCTGCGCGCCATTCCCAATGCCATCGATGCTGAACTGTGGAATCCGGCGGATGATCCGCTCATCGCCCGCAACTTCAGCATCGGCAACATGAAGGGCAAGGCTGCCTGCAAGCGCGACCTGCAAAAGCTCTTCGGTTTGCCAGTGGATCCCTTCGCCCCCGTCATGGGCCTGGGCTCGCGCATCTCGCACCAGAAGATGGCCGATGTCGTCATCGAAGCGCTGCCCGGCATCATGGAGCGCCATCCGCGCCTGCAGGTGGTGATCCTGGGTTGTGGTGATCACGACTACGAAGCCGCCTTCCTCGATCTGGCCGAGCGTTATCGCGGCCGCATCGCGGTCCACATCGGCTATGACGAGCGCCGCGCGCACGCCCTGCATGCGGGCAGCGACATGTTGCTGCACCCGACCCGCTTCGAACCTTTCGGCCTTACTCCCCTGTATGCCATGCGCTACGGTGCCATCCCCATCGGCTCGCGCGTCGGTGGCCTGGTCGACACCGTGTGCGATGCCGACCGCGATCCACAGCGCGCCACCGGCGTCCTGTTCGAAGGCGAGAGCGCCGCCGACATGCAGCACGCCGTGGCGCGTGCCTTCGCACTGTACAACGACACCGAGCGCTGGCAGAGCGTGCAGCGCAATGCCATGAGCATCGACTGTGATTGGGCCGGCCCGACCCGCGCCTATATCGACGCCTATGCGCACGTGGCCGACATGGCGGTGCGCCCGTTGTTCGCACCGCGCCCGTTGTCGGTGGAACGTCCCGCTATCCAGGCGCATGCCCATCCGGAGCGCATGGTCAGTCCGGCGGCCGCCATCGCTGCGGCACTGGCCGGCGTGGTCGGCGTACCCGCGGCCGTGGCGGCTGCCTGAGCGACGAGGCGCCGGGGCGATTGCTCCAGCGTTGCGCCCCTTGTGATTCTGTTTTGATCCTTACCCGGTCCGCATGGACCGGGCAGGGAGAGTGTTTGCCGGCGCGCCGTCCTCAGCGCGCCGGTTTTTGATTCCGCTGTTTTGATTCCGCTGTTTTGCGATGTTTCGATCAACCCCGATAACAACAACAGGAGTGTGCATGTCCGGCATGTCTGTCACGGCATATAGGGCGTCCACGACGCCCCAGGAAGAGACTTCCGACGCCAGCTCGGCCGCCCCCGGTTCCGCTTCGGCGCAGCCGCCGTCTTCTTCTCATTCCTCTCATCCCCCTGAATTCCCGGAACAAACCGCCTTGTCCCTTTCCCTTGAAGAGCAGGGCCTGCTCGAAGCCTTGCTGGCCGGTCGCCTGACACAGCCCTTCGGCCTGCTCGGCCCGCGCTATGCCAGCCAATCCAGTGGCGTTTCTGCCATCCGCGCCTTCCATCCCGGCGCGGCGGCGGTACGTGTGCGATGCCGGCACAGCGGCGCGCTGCTGGGTGAGTTGCAGCAGTTCGATCTGCATGGCCAGCCCAGCGGCTTCTTCAGTGGTGTGGCCACTGGTCTCGACCAGCGTCGCCATCAAGTGCCTTATGTGCTTGAAGTGGACTGGTTGATCCCGGACGGCAGCCGCAGCGTGCAAAGCACGGAAGACCCCTATGCCTTCGGCCTCCTGCTCGGCGAGCTCGACCTGCACCTGTTGCGCGAAGGCCGCCATCGCCAGCTGGCTGATTGCCTGGGCGCACGTCCGATGGACATCGACGGCGTGCCCGGGACGCGCTTCGCGGTGTGGGCACCGAATGCCGAGCGTGTCTCGGTGGTCGGCGATTTCAACCAGTGGGACGGCCGCCGCCACGTCATGCGCCTGCGCCATGAATCCGGCGTGTGGGAACTGTTCATCCCGCGCATCGGCCCCGGCGATGTCTACAAGTACGAAATCCTGGGCCGCGATGGTACCTTGCTGCCGCTCAAGGCCGACCCCGTCGCGCGCGCTACCGAACCCCCGCCGGCCACCGCGTCGGTCGTGGCTGATGCCCGTCCTTACCTGTGGCAGGACCAGCAGTGGATGGCCGAGCGTGCACAGCGCCAGTCGCTGTCGGCACCGATGTCCATCTATGAGCTGCATCCTGCGTCGTGGCGGCGTATCCCCGAACAGGCGCACCGCAACCTCAGTTGGGATGAGTTGGCCGATGAGCTGATCCCCTATGTGGTCGGCATGGGCTTCACCCATATCGAACTGATGCCGGTGATGGAACACCCCTTCGGCGGTTCCTGGGGCTACCAGCCCATCAGCATGTTTGCCCCCAGTGCCCGCTTCGGCAAACCGGAGCGCTTTGCGGCCTTCGTCGACCGTTGCCACCAGGCCGGTATCGGCGTGTTGCTGGATTGGGTGCCGGCGCATTTCCCCAGCGACCAGCATGGCCTGGCGCAATTCGACGGTACCGCGCTGTATGAGCACGCTGATCCGCGCGAAGGTTTCCATCAGGACTGGAATACGCTGATCTTCAACCTCGGCCGCAATGAAGTGCGCGGCTTCCTGATCGCCAGCGCCCTGGAATGGATAGAACACTTCCACGTTGACGGCCTGCGTGTGGATGCGGTGGCCTCAATGCTGTATCGCGACTACAGCCGCAAGTCCGGCGAATGGGTGCCCAACATCCACGGCGGGCGCGAGAACCTGGAGGCCGTGGCCTTCCTGCGTGAACTCAATACCGTGGTGGCGCAGCGCTGCCCCGGTGTGCTGATGATCGCCGAGGAATCGACCTCCTGGCCCGGCGTGACCTCCGAGGTCAGCAACGAGGCCGACCATCACGGCCTGGGTTTCAGCTACAAGTGGAACATGGGCTGGATGAACGACACCCTGCGCTACATGCAGCATGACCCGCTGTTCCGTCGCTATCACCACCACGACATGACATTCGGTTTGCTATATGGATTCTCGGAAAACTTCATCTTGCCGATATCGCACGATGAGGTGGTCCATGGCAAGCGCGCGCTGCTCAACAAGATGCCCGGCGACGAATGGCGCCGCTTCGCCAACGTCCGTGCGTATTACGGATTCATGTGGACGCATCCCGGCAAGAAGCTGCTGTTCATGGGCAGCGAGTTCGGCCAGCCTGACGAGTTCGACCATGACAAGTCCCCCTACTGGCACCTGCTCAACGAACACGGCGATCATCCTGCCGGCCATCGCCAGTTGCGCCAGCTGGTCAGCGACCTGAACCATCTGTATCGCAGCGAGCCTGCCTTGCACCAGCGCGACTGCCGCGCCGACGGTTTCTCCTGGGCGGTGGGCGACGACAGCGTCAACAGCGTGCTGGCGTATTTCCGCTATGCCGATGAGGGTCCGCCAGTGCTGATCGTGGTCAACCTGACCCCGGTACCGCGCACCCATTACCGTATCGGCGTGCCACCGATCGCGCCCGGCCATCATGGCGTCTGGCGCGAAGTGCTCAATACCGATGCCGCCGTCTATGGCGGCAGCAACAGCGGCAACATGGGCCAGGTGCAAGTGCAGGAATTCGGCTGGCACGGCCACCCGACTTCCATCGAACTGAACCTGCCCCCGCTGTCCACCCTGATCCTGCGTAGAGAGTCCTGATAATGAGCGTCGCCTTTCCTGATCGCCTGATGCCAGGCTTGCCTTACCCCCTCGGTGCCACCTCCGACGGCCTGGGGGTCAATTTTGCGGTGTTCTCGGCCAATGCCACCCGCATGGACCTCTGCCTGTTCGACCCCTCCGGCAAGCGCGAACTCAAGCGCATCACGCTGCCCGAATGTACCGATGAAGTGTGGCACGGCTACCTGCCCGGTGCCGCGCCCGGCCTGGTCTATGGTTTCCGTGCCCACGGTCCTTACGAGCCGACCAAGGGCCATCGCTTCAATCCCAACAAGCTGCTGCTGGATCCTTACGCCAAGCGCCTGGTCGGCCAGGTGCGCTGGACCGATGCGCTCTATGGCTATCGCCTGCACTCGGCGCGTGCCGACCTGTCCTTCGATCGTCGCGACAGTGCCGCCGCCATGCCCAAGGCCATGGTCACCGATGATGCCTTCGTGTGGGAACACGATCGCCTGCCGCAGGTGCCGTGGAACAAGACGGTGATCTACGAGGCCCACGTCAAGGGCATTTCCAAGATGCGCGAGGATCTGCTGCCGCATGAGCGCGGCACCTTCGCCGCCTTGTCCGATCCGGCCTTCATCGATCACCTGCTGCGCCTGGGCGTCACCACCCTGGAACTGATGCCGGTGCACGCCTTCCTGCAGGACAGCTTCCTGATCGAACGCGGCCTCTCCAATTACTGGGGCTACAGCACGCTGTCGTATTTCGCACCGGAGCCGTCCTACATGTCCATGGGCGATCCCAACGAATTGCGCATGGCAGTGCGCCGCCTGCACAGCGCCGGCATCGAGGTGATTCTCGACGTGGTGTACAACCACACCAGCTGCGGCAGCGAACTCGGACCCACGCTGTCTTTCCGTGGCCTCGACAATGCCAGCTACTTCCGTTTGCTGCCGGGGCAGGAGCGCTATCACATCAACGATACCGGCTGCGGTAATACGCTCAATCTGTCGCATCCACGTGTATTGCAGATGGTGATGGATTCGCTGCGCTACTGGGCGCAGTCCTTCCATATCGACGGCTTCCGTTTCGATCTGGGTTCCACGTTGGGACGCGAGCCGCATGGCTTCGATCCGGGTTCGGGCTTCTTCGACGCGCTGCTGCAGGACCCGGTTCTGTCCAAGCTCAAGCTGATCTCCGAACCTTGGGATATCGGCCCCGGCGGCTACCAGCTCGGCAATCATCCGGCGCGCTTCGGCGAGTGGAATGACAAATTCCGCGACGACATGCGCAAGTTCTGGAAGGGCGATGAAGCCATGCGCGGCGGCTTTGCCCAGCGCATGATGGGCTCGGCCGAACTGTTCGAGCACAATCGCCGCAAGCCCTGGGCGACGGTCAACTTCATCGCTTCGCACGATGGTTTCACGCTGCGCGATCTGGTCAGCTACAACGGCAAGCACAACGACGCCAATGGCGAGAACAACAACGACGGCCACAACGACAACGCCAGCTACAACTGGGGCGCTGAAGGCGAGACCGATGATCCGGCCATCCAGGCCACCCGCGCCTGTGTGCAGCGCTCCATGCTGGCCTCCACGCTGCTGGCGCAGGGTACGCCGATGCTGCTGGCCGGTGACGAGTTCAATCGCAGCCAGGGCGGCAACAACAATGCCTATTGCCAGGACAACGACATTTCCTGGATCAACTGGGAACAGGCCCGCTCGCCAGAGGGTGCCGCGCTGACCGCCTTCGTCGGCCGCGTGACGGCGATCCGGCGCGACTTCGACGTCCTGCGTGCGAGTTACTTCCTGCATGGCAACCAGATGGTGGCCGATGGCTTGCCGGATGTGGCCTGGTTCGATGAATCGGCGCAACCGGTCACCAGCGAAGACTGGAACAATCCGGTGGCGCGCGCCATTACCCTGCAACTGGCGGGCAAGCGGCTGGAGCCGCACAAACAGCTGAGCTCACGCTTGTACGACGCCGCCAACGTGGGCGCGGACGGGCCGGGCGAGGCGCAGGAAGTGCCACCCGATGTGCTGATGATCTTCGTCAATGCCGGTCACGAGCCCATCGAATTCAGCTTCCCGCGCACCGAGGGCGAGTACTTCCTGCTGCTCGACTGCGCCCAGCCGACCGGCATGCCGGAAGGCGAGGGCGGCCAGGTCAAGGTCGACGGCAGCGCCTCCGTGCAGGTCCAGGCGCACACCCTGCAGGTGTTTGCCAACCGGCCCTTGCATCTGTCTTCGGCCATCTATCCGCTGGCCGCCAATGAATGGATCAAACGCAACGAATGGGGAGAACGCGCATGAGCGCCCGCTTTTCCGTGAAGCTGCCGTTCGGCGCGCAGGTCACCGCGCCCGGCCAGGTGCGCTTCCGCGTCTGGGCACCCGGTGCCGACGCGGTCGCGGTGGACATCACCGGCCGTGGCCGCCTGCCCATGAGTGCCGAGGATGCGGCCTCCCCAGCGTGGTACGTGCTCGAGACCGAGTGTGATCCGGGCACCCTGTATCGCTATGTGTTCCAGACCCGCGAGCAGGGCGAAGTGACTGCACCGGACCCGGCCTCGCGCGGCCAGGCCGGCGATGTCTTCGATCCCAGCGTGGTGGTCGATCCGGAAGCCTTCCTCTGGCAGCACACGAACTGGCAGGGGCGTCCGTGGGAAGAGACCGTGCTGTACGAATTGCATCCGGGCGCAATGGGCGGCTTTGCCGGCATCCAGCAGCGCCTGGCCGAACTGGCCGAGCTGGGCATCACCGCCATCGAACTGATGCCGGTGGCCGAATTCCCCGGGGCCCACAACTGGGGCTACGACGGCGTGCTGCCGTTCGCGCCCGATGCCAGCTATGGCACGCCGGACCAGCTCAAGGCGCTGATCGATACTGCGCACGGACTGGGCATGATGGTGTTCCTCGATGTGGTCTACAACCACTTCGGGCCGGATGGCAACTACCTGCACAGCTATGCGCCGGATTTCTTCCGCCATGACATGAATACCCTGTGGGGTGCCACCATCGATTTCCGCCGGCCGGAAGTGGCGGACTTCTTTACACAGAACGCGCTGTACTGGCTGCAGGAATATCGTTTCGACGGCCTGCGCCTGGATGCCGTGCACGCCATCTGCGAGCCCGACTGGCTGGTGGCGCTGGGTCAGCGCGTCCGTGCCGAGATCGGCAATGAACGCCATGTGCATCTGGTGCTGGAGCATGACGGCAACGCCGCGCATCTGCTGGGCTATACCGCTGCCGTCGAGGCCGAGGCGGAAGTGGCCGAGATCGGCCAAGTGCGCGAGCGCTCCAGCCATGTCTACGATGCGCAGTGGAATGATGATGCCCATCACGTCCTGCACGTGCTGCTGACCGGCGAGGACAGCGGCTACTACAGCGCCTATGCCGAGGCCCCCGCGGAGAAACTGGCGCGCTGCCTGCAACAGGGCTTCGTCTATCAGGGCGAGGTTTCGCCGTATTCCGGTGAGCCGCGTGGCGAGCCCAGTGCGGACCTGCCGCCCACGGCCTTCGTCAATTTCCTGCAGAACCACGACCAGATCGGCAATCGCGCCTTCGGTGAGCGCCTGACCGTGCTGGCCCATCCGCTGGCCTTGCACGCCGCACAGGCCCTGATCCTGCTGGCACCGCAGGTGCCGATGCTGTTCATGGGCGAGGAATTCTGCGCGGTGCAGCCTTTCCTCTATTTCACCAGCCATCGCGACGAAGAACTGGTGAAGGCAGTGCGGGAAGGGCGCCGACGCGAGTTCGCGCGCTTCCCGCAATTTGCCGATCCCAAGCTGCTGGAGCAGATTCCCGATCCCAACAGTTTTGCCACCTTCGTGTCCTCCATTCCGGAGCCCGGTCCGGCACCGGGTTCTGCGGCTTGCCTGCGGCGCGTCGCCGAACTGCTGCACATCCGCAAGCTGCACATCGTGCCCTACCTGCGTGGAGCCAAGTCGCTGGAGGCGCGCGCCATCGGTCCCAAGGCCGTGCACGCGCGCTGGCAACTGGCCAATGGCAGCGTCCTCAACATCACGGTCAATCTGGACGAAGCGCCGCTGCAGGAAGCCCTGGACGATCTGGCCCAGCCGGCCGGAGCCGACGTGCTCTTCGACAGTGGCGGCGCACTGGAGGCGCTGGCCGCCGGCAGCTTCCCGGGCCATGCCATCCTGGCACTGCGCGAACCTCCGGCCGCCGCCGAGGCCGGGAGCGCAGCATGAACGCCGCCCTGCGCCAGCCGGCTACGACAGCGGCCCCCGAACTCATTGCCCCGGTGAGTACGTCCTCGTCTAAAAACGATTTATATCGTTTGGCAGAACGTGCCGGCATTGCCGTCCACTGGATCGACGCTTACGACCAGCCGCAGGTCGTCGCCGATGAGGCTTTGCAGGCGATCCTGGAAGCGCTGGGCCTGCCCTGCGCTACGGCCAGCGACTCCCGTGACAGCCTGGCGCAGCTCGACCGCGAGCATGCGGTAGGCTATCTGCCTCCGCTGTTGACGGGCGTACAGCATCAGCCGGTTGCACTGCCTGCACATTCGCGCTTGCATGGACTGTCCTGCCGCGTGGAGCTGGACAACGGCGCCCGCCTGACCCTGCTGATCTCCTCCGATCTGAACGCGCCGCCGACCTTGCCGCCCATTGATGTCCCCGGCTATCACCGCCTGCTGGTGGCAGGTCACATCCTGACGCTGGCCATCGCACCGCCGCGTTGCTACACCATTGCCGATGCACTGGCCGAGCAGGGCCGCGAGCGCGGCTGGGCGCTGGCTGCGCAGGTCTATGGCTTGCGCAGCGACAGCCTCAAGGAAGCGCGCAAGGTCTATGGCGACGGCGGCATCGGCCACTTCGGCGCGCTGGCCGAGCTGGCACCGCTGGCCGCGCACTATGGTGCTGCGGCGCTGGCGATGTCGCCGGTGCATGCCATGTTTGCCGCCGATCCCGGCCGCAGCAGCCCGTATTCGCCATCCAGCCGTCTGTTCCTCAATCCGTTTCTGATCGATCCGGCCGGCATTCTCGGTGCTGATGCCCAGGCCCAGGTGCTGGCCGAGGGCGGCTCGGAAATGATTGCCGCACATGAACGCCTGCAACAAGCCAACCTGATCGACTGGGCGCGCGCCGGTGCGCATCGCATGACGCTGCTGCGCCGGCTCTATGCGCTGTTCCGCACCGAACATGCCGGCGATGCCACGCAGCAGGCGGCCTTCGCCGCCTTCCAGCTCGAAGGCGGTGCCGCACTGCGCGCCCACGCCTTGTTCGAAGCCTACAGCCACCACCTGAGCGGCCAGGGTGTCGCCGGTTGCTGCGACTGGCGGCAATGGGGCGAGGCTGGCCGCCATCCCGATACGCCCGAGATGCAAGCCTTTGCGGCCGAGCATGCGGGCGAGATCGATTTTCACCTGTTCCTGCAATGGCAGGCGGCACGCCAGCTGGCAGAGGCCCAGCACAGCGCTCGGGTGGCGGGCATGGCCATCGGTCTCATCGCCGATCTGGCCGTCGGTGCCGACAATGGCGGCAGCCAGGCCTGGAGCCATCAGGACGAGATCGCCGCCGGCCTGACCGTCGGCGCGCCACCGGATCGCCTGGCCCCGCAGGGCCAGAACTGGGGGCTGGGCGCGTTTTCGCCACTGGCCCTGCGCCGCACCGGCTATCGTGCTTACCTGTCCATGCTGCGTGCCACCTTCGCGCAGGGCGGCGGAGTCCGCATCGACCACGTGCTCGGCTTGAACCGCCTGTGGCTGGTGCCGCAGGGGAGAGAGGCCGATGCCGGGGCCTATGTATCCTTCCCCCAGCAGGACATGCTGCGCCTGATCGCGCTGGAGTCCTGGCGCTATCGGACCATCGTCATCGGCGAGGACCTGGGCACCGTGCCGCCCGGCTTCGATACCGTGCTGGATGAGGCGGGTGTCTCCGGTATTCGCGTGCTCTGGTTCCAGCGTGAGAAGACGAGTTTCCTGCCGCCCTCGGACTGGTCGCGCCAGGCCATTGCCGTGACGACCACGCACGATCTGCCGACCGTGGCCGGTTGGTGGTCCGGTGCCGATCTGGCCTGGCGCGAGCGTCTCGGGCAACTGGAGGACGGCTTGCCGGCCGCCCGTGAGCAGCGCCGCGAAGATCGCAGCCAGCTCTGGCAAGGACTGGTGCAGCAGGGCTGCGCGAGCGGCCCGCTGCCCGAAGCTGCGCCGGCCCTCAAGGAAGGCGACGAAGAGTCCGCCTTGCCCGTTGCGCTGGACGACTGTGCCATGGTGGTCGATGCCGCACTGGATTACGTCGCCGCCGCGCCTGCCTCGCTGGCCGTGGTGCCGGTGGAAGACATCCTCGGCCTGACCCAGCAACCCAATCTGCCCGGCATGACCGAGCCTCACCCCAACTGGCGTCGCCGTTTGCCGGAAGATACGCCGCAACTGTTTTCCGCCTACGCCGCCAAGGCCAGGCTGGAGCGCCTGCGCCGCGTGCGCGGCGGCACCGCCAAGGAGATTTGATGCCAGCCCCTTCCGTATCGCCAGACCCCGCGGCGCACAGCAGCATCCCGCGCGCCACCGCGCGGCTGCAGCTGCACCGTGATTTCCGTTTCGAGCAGGCGGCCGCGACGGTGGACTACTACCACCGCCTGGGCATCAGCCACTTCTATCTTTCGCCCATCCTGGTGGCGCGCCCCGGTTCCACCCATGGCTATGATGTGGTGGATGCCACCCGCATCAATCCCGAACTGGGGGGCGAAGCCGGACTGCGCCAGTTGCACCAGCGCTTGCACGCACAGGGCATGGGCATCGTGGTCGACATCGTGCCCAACCACATGGCCGTGGGCCATTACAATGCGTGGTGGCAGGACGTGCTGCGCTGGGGCCGCCACAGCCGCCACGCCGAATGGTTCGACATCCATTGGGACAGCCCCGATCCGGCCCTGAGCGGCAAGGTCCTGCTGCCTTTCCTGGGACAACCCTACGCGGAAGCGCTGGAGGCGGGTGAGCTGGTGTTGCGCTTTGACGCCGAGCACGGCGAACTGCAGATTGTGCATCACGACAATGTGTTCCCGCTTACGCCCACGGATTACGCCGCCGTACTGGAGACGGCAGGCAGTCCGCGACTCAAGGATGTGATCGCTGCCTTTGCCGCCATCGATCCCGCGCACGAGGGCAAGGATGGCCGCGCCGATTCTGCCCGCGCGCAATTGCGCGCCCTGGCCGCCGATCCCGAGGCGCGGGCCGACATCGACGCCGCGCTCGCTGCGTTCTCGGCCAGCCAGCCTCATGGCCGCAGTGCCATGCATCAATTGCTGGAGCGTCAGCACTATCGTCTGGCGTACTGGCGCAATGCCGCCGATGAGATCAACTGGCGGCGCTTCTTCGAAGTGAGCGAACTGGTGGGCATGCGCGTGGAGCGCGAAGACGTCTTCGAGGCCATGCATGCCGAGATCTTCCGGCTTTATGCCGAGGGCATCATCGATGGCTTGCGGCTGGACCATATCGATGGCCTGACCGATCCTGCCACCTATTGCCTGCGCTTGCGTGAGCGCCTGCGAACGCTGCGGCCCGGCCACGAACCCTATCTGATCGCCGAAAAGATTCTGGCCGGCGACGAAAGCCTGCCACCCGGCTGGCAGCTCGACGGCACCACCGGTTACGAGTTCATGGACCAATGCGGGGCGGTGCTGCACGATGGCGAGGGCGAGCCGGTGCTGGACGAACTCTGGCGCGACATTGTTGGCGAGTTGCCGGTGACGGCCGATCAGCTGCAGAGCCACGGTCCGGGCGAGTTGTGCCATTTCCCGACCATCGTGCAGGAGGCGCGGCGCAGCTTCCTGGTCCGCAATTTTGCTGCGGAATTCAACGCCCTGACGCTGTGCCTGCACCAGCTGGCGCGCAGCGCCACGCAGACGCGCGACCTGACGCTCATGTCCATTCGCCGTGCGGTGGCCGAGCTGCTGGTGCATTTCCCGGTCTACCGTACCTACGCCAACGAGCAGGGCATGCCGGCCGGGGAGCGCGAGCTGCTGGCCGCTACCGTGCAGAAGGCCGAGTCCACGCTGCATGCGGCCGACCATGCCACGCTGCATGTGGTGGAAGGCTGGCTGGGCGGGGACCTGTTGCTGGACAGCCGCGATGCGCATCGCCGCGCCCTGCAGCTGCGTGCCATGGCGCGATTCCAGCAACTGACGCCACCGCTGACGGCCAAGTCGATGGAGGACACGGCCTTCTATCGCTTTGGCCGACTGCTCTCGCGCAATGAAGTCGGTGCCGAGCCGGCCCATCTGTCACTGTCGGTGTCGCACTTCCACCGGCTCGCGGCCAGACGCGCCGAGCAGACGCCGGGCAGCCTGCTGGCCACTGGCACCCACGATCACAAGCGCGGGGAGGATGCCCGCATGCGGCTGGCCGCGCTCTCCGAAATTGCCGAGGAATGGTCCACGGTGCTGCGTCACTGGCACCAATTGAACGCGCCCATCGTGGCGGCGACGGCGGGCCAGCAGGGCGGCATCGATGCAGTCGATGAATGCATGCTGTACCAGACATTGGTCGGTGCCTGGCCCGACGGCATGCGTGCCGGTGACGATGACCTGAGTGCACTGGGCGAGCTGGCCGAGCGCGTGATCGCCTGGCAACGCAAGGCCTTGCGCGAAGCCAAGCGCCGCAGCGACTGGGTGGTGCCGCAGACTGACTACGAGGCGGCCTGCGAGCGCTTTACGCGCGCGCTGCTGTGTGATCCGGGACTCGATCCGCGCCATCATCCTTTCCTCACCGAGCTGGAAGATTTCGTGCGCCGGCTGGCACCGCTGGGCACGGTCAACAGCCTGTCGCAGACCATGCTCAAGCTGACCTCGCCGGGCGTACCGGATTTCTACCAGGGCAGCGAGCTGTGGGATTTGAGCATGGTCGATCCCGACAATCGTCGTCCGGTGGATTTCGCCTTGCGTGAACGGCGTCTGGCCGATGCCGTCAGCCGGCCGGTGTCGCTGCGTGACTGGCAGAGCGGCAGTGCCAAGCAGCAATTGATTCACGCCGTGCTGCAGTACCGGCGCGATCATGCGCTCTTGTTTGCGCAGGGTGCTTATGTTCCGTTGACCACCCACGGCAAGCTGGCGCGGCACGTGATCGCCTTTGCCCGGCTATTGCCGGTGCAGGAAGGGGGCGAGCACGCGCTTGAGGCAACATTGGTGATCTGCACGCGCCTGGCCGGTCATCTGCTGTCCTTCGAGGGACGCCGCGAAGAGGCCTTGCCGCTGGTCTCCGCCGAGTCCTGGGGCGATACGCGCATCGCCATTCCGCAGGTCCTGTCGCATGCTGGCGGCGGCATGCGCCGTTGGCGCAGCGTGCTCACCAGTGGCCAGGGTGAGCTGGAGGAGTGCGCCATGCCTGATGGCGAACGCGGCGGCAGCATTGTGGTGGCTGACATTCTGGGCAGCCTGCCGGTGGAATTGCTGGCGTTGCGTGTGAATTGAGCCGTAGCGTGAAGAGCCCCCGAACAACCGATTGTTCGGGGGCTCTGGGTTTCACGGATGGCGCTGCGCTTGTATGCGTCGTCACGCATGACTTCCTCTTTTCCTACATGGAAATGTTCCGCCGTCCGATGTCGTGCATTTGTCTCCGGCCACTACCATGACGCGATACCGGCATCTCCGCCGGCCCCGCCATGTTGTACAAGGAGTTTGCGCATGACCAAGTTGCCCGCCGCCGATCTGCAGCTGCCGCTGTTCACCTATGGCCAGCGCCAGTCGCTGACCGAGAAGAGCGCCTGGATCGCCCTGCAGGAACACCATCAATACAGCGCCCGTCATTTCCGGCTGGAGCGTCTCTTTGCTGCCGATGACAAACGCGGTGAAAAACTGGTGGCCGAAGCCGCCGGCATCTATCTCGACTATTCCAAAAACCTGGTCACCACCGAGACCATGACTCTTCTGATGAACCTGGCGCGCCAGTGCGACCTGCAGGATCGCATCGAGGCCATGTTCCGCGGTGACCGCATCAATGCCACCGAGCAGCGCTCGGTCTTGCACACAGCTCTGCGCATGCCTGCCGACGCACGCCTGGTGGTCGAAGGCGAGGACGTGATCGCATCGGTGCAAGAGGTGCTCTCCCGCATGGAGGCCTTCGCCGAACAGGTCCGCAGCGGCGCATGGACAGGCCACACCGGCCGTCGCATTCGCCACGTCGTCAACATCGGCATCGGCGGCTCCGACCTCGGCCCGATGATGGCGTACGAGGCATTGCGTCCCTATGCGCAACCGGACCTGTCTCTTCACTTCCTCTCGGACGTGGACGGTGCCGCGCTGCTGGAAACCGTGCGCCACCTGCCCGCCGAGGAGACGCTCTTCATCGTTTGTTCCAAAACCTTCACCACGCTCGAAACCACCACCAATGCGCGCGCGGCGCGCGAGTGGCTGGTGCGGCAATTGGGCGAAGAAGCAGCGGTGGCGCGTCATTTCGTCGGGGTCACCACCAACATCGAGGAGGCCAGCCGCTTCGGCATCGATCCGCAGAACATGTTCGGTTTCTGGGATTGGGTCGGCGGACGCTATTCCATGACCAGTGCCATCGGCCTGTCCACCATGATCGCCATCGGGCCTGAACATTTCCGCGAGATGCTGGCCGGCTTCCATGCCATGGATGAACACTTCCGTACAGCCCCGCTGGAAGCCAACGTGCCGGCCATCCTCGGCATGCTCACCGTCTGGTACACCAATTTCTTCGGTGCCACCAGTCAGGCGGTGCTGCCCTACAGTCAGTACCTGAAGCGCCTGCCAGCCTACCTGCAGCAGCTGACCATGGAGAGCAATGGCAAGCAGGTGAACTTGCAGGGCGATCCCGTGGACTACCAGACTTCGCCGGTTTACTGGGGTGACAATGGCATCAACGGCCAGCATTCCTTCTACCAGTTGCTGCACCAGGGCACGCAGATGATTCCCTGTGATTTCATCGGCTTCTGCCAGCCGGTGGAAGCACTTGGCGACCACCATGCGCTGCTGATGGCCAACATGTTTGCCCAGGCCGAGGCGCTGGCCTTCGGCAAGAATGCGCAGCGGGTGCGGGAAGAGGGCACGCCGGAATCCTTGACGCCGCATCGCGTCTTCCCTGGCAACCGTCCCAGCAACAGCATGCTGGTCGAGCGGCTTACTCCCCACAGCCTGGGCACGCTGGTGGCCTTGTACGAGCACAGCGTCTTTACCCAGGGCGTGATCTGGAATATCGACTCCTTCGATCAGTGGGGCGTGGAGCTGGGCAAGCAGTTGGCCAAGCGCACCGCGCGCCAGCTGCTCGATCCGGCCGAACCGCTGCACCATGACAGTTCCACCAACGCCCTGATTCGCCGTTATCGCAGCGCCTGGTCCGATCAGAACGATTGAACCGCGCTGCCCGCCCTTGCGCAGGAGAGACCATGAGCACCATCATCGCCGCCCGTTTCGATTTGCAGGAAGACGCCACGCATGCGGTCTCGGTGCTGGAAGAGGCCGGCTTTGCACGAGAGCGGATCAGCAGTTTTTTCGTCAACCCGGCGGGCCAGCATGACCGCTTTGCGGTCGGCGGCGATCGCGACAAATCACCCGGTGCCGAAGATACCGACCGCGGTGCCGCCGTCGGTGTTGCAGCGGGTGCCGGTGCGGGAGCGGCTGCCGGTCTGGCCACCGCACCCGTAACGGGCCCGCTCGGTGCGGCCCTGGGCGGTCTGGTCGGCGGCCATCTCGGTGGCTTGGTCGGCAGCCTGGCAGCGACCGATGAGGTCACGCCGCCGCGGCGTCTGGCAGGGATGCTGGTGGCAGTCGCCGTGGAGGACGAACCCCAAAGCCTGCAGGTCATCCGCCTGCTGCAAGGCGTGGACGGCAGCGATCTGGAACGCGCCGAGGGCAACATCCGCGCGGGCGACTGGATCGACTTTGATCCGCTCTCCCAGCCGCAGCCCGTGAATGCGTAGGGGCGCAGGGCTCCACGGCTGAGGTTCCGAATAGCCTCGCTTCACCCTGGCCCGGCAGTGTCCTGCCGGGCTTTTGCATTGACGCTTGCCATCGCGCACACGTGCGGGCATATTGTGAGTTTATAATCGTGCGTAACAATTGATTACCAGAAACGCACGCCTGCGGGGCCGGATCAACGTGATCCAGAGGCCGCAAGCAAACCGGGACGTGCGCAGGACAGAACAACAAGGAAACGCCGAAGGGGGCGCACTGCAGGTCAAGCCCGTGGCCGTCCGATGCAACCTGGCGCTCGCCGGGCAACGTGTCGCGGCAGCGCTTGACCGGTGGCTTTGCACCGTAAGAATGATCGTGAAGCGGGCGAATGCACATGAGATTGCTGACCAAGGGCTTGCTGATCGTTGCCATCCCAAGCCTGTTTGAAGTGC
>NZ_DBIC01000369.1:0-13554 GCF_002296545.1 Herbaspirillum sp. UBA812
TGAGCGCGCGCAAGCTCACGACCCGCAAATGCCCGGTGCTGTTCGAAGCACCGCTGGCGGCGGGTCTGCTGGGTGCCTTCGTGCAAGCGGTGTCGGGCGGTGCGCTGTATCGCAAGTCGACCTTCCTGCTCGATTCGCTGGGCCAGCAGGTCTTCCCCGAGCACATCCAGATCCTGGAAGATCCGCACGTGGTCGGCGGTGTGGGTTCCGCGCCCTTCGATGAAGAAGGCGTGCGTACCGTCAAGCGCGAGGTGATCAAGGATGGCGTGGTGCAGGGCTACTTCCTGTCGACGTATTCTGCCCGCAAGCTGGGCATGCAGACCACCGGCAACTCCGGCGGCTCGCACAACCTGACGCTGCGTTCCGACCTGACCACCAAGGCCGATACCTTCAAGGGCATGTTGAAGAAGATGGGCACCGGCCTCCTGGTGACCGAGCTGATGGGGCAGGGCGTGAACTACGTGACGGGTGACTATTCACGTGGTGCCTCGGGTTATTGGGTCGAGAATGGCGTGATCCAGTATCCGGTGGAAGAAATCACCATCGCCGGCAACATGAAGGACATGCTGCGCCAGATCGTGGCCGTGGGTAACGACACGCTCATTCGCGGCACCAAGGAAACGGGTTCCATCCTGCTGGAAAACATGACCATCGCTGGCGACTGATCGTGCAGCACGCCACCCGGCCGCCGCTGGCGAGCCGAGTGGTGCCACGGCCAGCGCCGCCCATTTTTGGGGAGGCAAGCCATGGACGACATCCACATCCGGCGCGGCTATCTGCCAGGCGCCATCGGGCGTGTAGCCGAGCTGCACGCCGCGTATTACACCGAAAACTGGAGCTTCGGCGTGTATTTCGAAGCCCGCATCGCCACCGAACTGGCGGCCTTCATGAGCCGCTACGACGACAGCCGCGACGGCTTCTGGACTGCCACCGTGCATGGCCGCGTCGAAGGTTCGCTGACCATCGACGGCCAGCATGCGCAGCAGCAGGGCGCTTGGCTGCGCTGGTTCATCTCTTCCGAAAAACTGCGTGGGCGGGGCGTGGGCGATGCCCTGCTGACCGAGGCCATCCGTTTCTGCGCGGAGTGCGATTTTCCCTCGATCTACCTCTGGACCTTCGAAGGTTTGCACGCTGCGCACAACCTGTACCAGCGCCACGGATTCGTGCTGGCCGAGGAACGCATCGGCTCGCATTGGGGCGTCAAGCTCAACGAGCAGCGTTACGAACTGCTGCTGTAGCGCGCAGGGCAAGCCATGCCATGCGGCGCTAGAATGGCGGATTGGCGCACACGCGCAACTTCGGACATTCATCCTCCGCACATGGCCCTACACACCGACGCCGCCCACTCCAGCGGCCAAGTCCTGCCGTTCCGCGAATCCCTGCTGGCCACGCTGGGCATCTGCTTCGTCATCATGCTGGTGGCCCTGGACCAGACCATCGTCGGCACCGCCCTGCCGACCATCGTGGCTGAACTGAAAGGTTTCGATCTCTATGCCTGGGTCGCCACAGCCTATCTGCTGACCTCGGTCATTACCGTGCCCATCTTCGGACGGCTCGGCGATTACTTCGGGCGCAAGCCGTTCGTGATTGCTTCCATCGTCGTCTTCGTCGGTGCTTCGGCCTTGTGCGGCATGGCCAACAGCATGCTGTTCCTGGTGCTTGCGCGCGGGCTGCAGGGCATCGGTGGCGGCATGCTAGTGGGCACCTGTTTCGCTTCCATCGCTGACCTGTTTCCGGATCCGCGCGTGCGGCTGCGCTGGCAGATCATCCTGTCGGCTTCCTTCGGCATTGCTACGGCAGTGGGCCCTTCGCTGGGCGGCTTCCTCACGCAGGGGCTGGGCTGGCGCTGGGTGTTCTACTGCAACCTGCCCATCGGCGTGCTGTCGCTGTATTTCGTCTGGCGCTTCGTGCCGCATATCCGGCACATGCAACACGCCGGCAAGATGCGGCTGGACTGGCCTGGCGCGCTGCTGATTTCGCTGTCGCTGGGCAGCCTGCAATTACTGGTGGAACTGCTGCCCAAGCGGGGCATCACGGGCGGCATGATGGTGTTGCTGGCCTTGTCAGTAGCGGCCTTCTACGCCTTGTGGAAGTGGGAGCAGCGCGCCGCGCAGCCCATCCTGCCCTTCGAGATGATGCGCGACAAGGCGCTGGCCAGCCTGTTCGCCTTGTCGGTACTGGCGGGCTTTGCCATGTTCTCGCTGCTGATGTATGCGCCGCTCCTGTTCCAGGGCGGATTCGGGTTGAGCCCGCGTGAAGCGGGGCTGCTCATCACGCCGCTGGTGGCCTGTATTACCGTGGCCAGCATCGTCAATGGCCGCATCATCACGCGCATTCCCAATCCCAATCTGATGATGAATCTCGGCTTTGCGCTGATCGCTGCATCCTGTCTCGGCGTGGTGCTGTGTGATCGCACTACCGGCAATGGCTTTTTGCTGACAGTGATGCTGGCCGGTGGTTTCGGGTTGGGACTGGTCCTGCCCAATCTCACCGTATTTGCGCAGCAGGCCGCTGCACGCGAGCACCTGGGTATCGCTACCGCCTTGCTGCAGTCCTTGCGCATGATCGGCGGCATGCTGGGCACGGCCATCACCGGCACGCTGGTGAGCCAGATGTATGGCGCAGGCGTGCAGAAGGCCTTGGAAGGAGACCACGCAGCGCAGTGGCTCAAGGATTTCAGCGATCCTGAAGTACTGGTCAATCATGACATCCAGTCGGTGCTGCTGGCCCAGCTGATGCAGGCCGGGCATGACGGTTCGGCCTTGCTGGAAGCGGCGCGCGAGGCGCTGGTCGGGGCCATTCACATGGGTATCGCCATTGCCATCGTGGCCGCGCTGGTGGGGTTGTGGATGGTAAGGCGCGTGCCGCCCATCCGCTTTGACCAGGACAAGAAGGTGGAGCCGGTGATGTCGGAATGAGATGCCGACCGCATGAAAAACGGCCCCGCTGTTTATCCCCTCACTTTTGGTGATGCACTTTCACGCTTCATTTACCCTTGGCCCGCGACGTCATCAGTTGCCAACCTCTGCTCGGGAGGGAACGCCACCACCTTCCTCGATTCAACGTGGATGCTGGTGACAAGGGTGTCTACCCCGCTGGGCTGAATTCCATGGGCAGCGAGCGTCTCGATGAGATCTCGAACGACTTCATCCTTATGAAGGACAAAGGTTGAGGCAAAGCAGCGCCAAAATCTCCACCCAGCTCGTTCCAAGATGCGCTGCCTGCGCATATCGCTGTCCCACTGGTCAGGGCCATGGTACCGATCACCATCGCACTCGATTGCTAGACGACTGTCAGCATCACCTTCAACAACCATGTCGATTCGGTATGAGCCGACTGGAACTTGTGGAGTCACACGATAGCCACGGGCGATTAGGATATCGAAGACTTCCCGCTCAAAAGGAGACTCGCAGAGTTCACGAAGATTTTCTACTTGCTCCTCGTCTTGGAAGAAGGGGGCTTGGAAATGCTGAATGAGCTTAGAACGCAATAGGTCCGTCTGGCTCAATTCTTCGGCCTGCATACTGCGCACCAAGTACATTCGGTCTCGAGCTCGGGAAGCGGCGACATTAAACCGTTGTGCAACCATATCTTGTGTCTGTGCGTGCGCATGACCAGGCGAAGCAACCATGGACAAGAACATGATGTCGCGTTCCTTGCCTTGGAAGGTGCGGGCGTCGCCGCAGGTGATTTTGTATTGTGTGACTACCTGCTCACCAAGCTCATCATTGAGCATCTGCATGACCTTGAGCGCCTGCTCGTTACCTAAAAGGGATACGACACCAATGGTTCGCCCATCAAATGCACGGTTCTCGGCAATGGCCCTAATTTCATCAACGATGAAGCGGGCTTCGGGCAGGTTGATGTCTTTGTTGCGGTATCCGTCGATGACGTAAACGTCGACGAGTGGAGGGTCCAGGCGCTCTGAAGCCTTTGGCATCCGTAGTGGCTTGAGTTCATGGTTATAGAATTCACGCTTTGAATACTCGATGATAGGAGCCACACAGCGGAAATGCTCTCGCAACATCACAGCGCTCTTGGCGAATACCACCTTGAACAAGTCATAAATGGAGCGCTCTGGAGTCATCTGGGGCCGGTAGATGTCCACTTGGTTGGCAAGGAAGCGACTCATCAGATTCCTGATTTTCTCTTCCTCAAGACCAACACCTTCCGGCGAGACCTGCTTGTCGTCACCAACAATCAACATCTTCTTCGCACGTAGAATGGCGGGCAATGCAGTCAGGTCAGATTGAGAGGCCTCATCGATAATAACCAGGTCAAAGCACCCGAAGCTCGCCGGCAGCGATTCGCAAATTCGGTAGTGCGGCATAATCCAGCAAGGAATCGCACTGTTTGCCCGCTCAGCAGCGAATCGCGCATCCTGGCGGTAGCGCCCGGCACGGATGCCAGTACCCTTGCCAATCTTCTTGATGGCCGACCGGTAGGCCTCAAGGGCCGCCCTAACGTCATGCGTAGCGTTTTCGGCGAGCTTGAGCCACGTCCGCTTGCTGACAGCATCCTGGTAGAGCTTGGCAAGGTCATTCTCAAGGTCTATCCGCAGCTTCGACAGTCGCTTCAATTCGTGACGGCCATCAATCTTGTCGACAAAACTGATCAACCTGCACAGGCGCCATACCTCACGCCAATTGTCTGGTAGTAGAGAATCGTAAGTCCCCGAGTGGGCCTCAGTACGAAGCTTCGACGCCCATTTCTTAGCACCTGAGGCCTCAATTAGCTGGGTAACCTCGGAAATCGTCTTAAGGTTTCCAGCCAACGAGTGGACTCGACGGAGTTCTTCCATCAATTTTGACCACTCACCCTGAATATCGCTGTCAGTACATTGCAGAGCGCCTAAGCGCGCGTTCAGAAACTCTCTCAGCCGCTCAGTAATAGCACCTTCGCAACCGAAAAGCGCTTTCAGGAACGATTCCTTGACCACCCAAGTTTCGGCAAGGCGATGACGTGTCAGGTGATGTTGGAAGATACCCTCAATTTCTCCAAGCAGTTCTTTGCAGTATGGGGTTTGGCCGACTTTCGGCCAGGTTGGTAGTAAAGGCTGCACGGCTATAACCACGTCCAACTCAACCGAAATACTTGATGCCACCTTGTTGTAGAGGTCTATTACCGTGCCTGTGGCAACCAGGCGCTCTGGCTTTGCTTCAAAACGTGGAAGTGAGAGTTCATCTGCTAAGGTGTTCCAGCGAACAAGTAATGCCTTGCTCAACTGCAGGAATTTGATGAACTGAAGTACGTGCCCCCAATCGGCTGGCGAACCGGGCTTGGCACTGACTACTATGACCGTATCCAAGCCCCGCTTCTGCTCGCTTTTTCCGAACATTCCTGCTAGCCCAAACGGTTTTTTCCCCTGCGACAGATTGGTGACTGCCTCGATCAACTCGTCGTTGGCTTCGAAGCCGTCGGGCAACACTACCGGTTTAACCAAAAACTGCTTCCGAGTATCTAGAGCGGCGAGGATTTCGTCCTTAAGACGCAGGAACAAATCTAGGATTTCGTTCTTTGAACTGCGACGTAGGTATTGCTGCAACCCAGCAGTCCAAGGCTGCTGGGCATTATCGATTTCCTGAAGCAACAGCCTTAGGTTCGACACCTTGGCGGTGGCCGTCATCACTACCTGAATAGTGTCTGGAGAAGTGCTGACAAGGCTAGGGACCACACCATCGGACTCTTTTGCCTTCAACTCACTTAGCCGAGACAGGTCCTGATGAACCTGTAAAAGTTTTCCCGTTTCGGGAAAGTCGCCAATTTGGGGAACACGTATGCCGTGATAGGCCAAGCCGGGGCCAACGGCGAGTCGTGCTTCACGCAAGGCGGAAATGTCAGTATTCCCAAATTGCGGCTTGTAGATGGATTCGATGGTCAGAGAATCCGGGAACCACAAAACCTCATTTCGGTTTACTGCGACATCTTCAGCGACCTCAACAGGCGTGAGGGACTCGTCATCAATCTGTACTTTCCCTAGGTTAAGACTCGCCCAATGTGCGATTTCCTTATCAGTCTTAGCAATGGCACCATGTAGCGCGTCAATTTGACCGTCAATTTGCTCGATTTCCCGACGATATACTGAGCGGTCAATTCGAGTGACCTCCGCAGCAATCTTGTTGATGGCGAATTCAAATTGCTTCATGCCCTCAGCTTCACTGGTCAGAAGACTGATAGCTAAGGGTCGAATGGACTCAGGCAACTTTTCCTGCAAGACACTTAGCGCCGGGTCCTTCATCGAGGTAACTAAGACGCGTTTCCCCAAAGCAAGATAGTGGCAGATCACGTTTGCGATGGTGTGCGTCTTACCTGTTCCTGGCGGTCCCTGAACTACCACGCCATCATGCGCTTCGAGCATCTGAATAATCTGGACTTGCTCATCGTTGTAGGCCATCGGAAAGTACAGTTCCGAAACGTGATCAGTCCTTGATTCTGTGCCACCGCCGCTTCCGTGAACAACTGATAGGCCGCGGAATGCCGGGAGGGGCACATCTTCGTTCTCAGAAGAGGGCTCCGTTACAAGGGATAAGACTGCCTCCGGCAAGGGGCCAAGGCTTCCGGCGGCAAGCTTGGCCTCAAAGCGTTCCAAGTCTTGAACTAGCAGATTGCTAGTACGCGGACGTGCCAGCAGTACCCAGGTGTCCGTGACCACCAGGTTCTCTACAGCCTTGGGAAGGCTCCGGTCATCTGCAGTGGTTTGAGGCGGCCAGTAGGTTCCGGATGCGTCTAGGAAGGTGGCGGCCGACTGCAGTAGCGGCTCGAAGCTGCTTGGCTCGAAGGGATTAAGTGCACCGCCAGTCGAATCGAAGAATTTCTTGCTTGTCTCAACCAGCTTGGCCACTCCTGGGTTATCCATCGCGGCATAGATGTCGACCTCTAACCGCGGCTCTGAGGAGCGGGGCCTGATTTCCAATGCCATGGTCGTTTCGTTGAGCGAGATCTCGACGGGCTGAGTCAGCAACGGGTAAGCGAGAGCGCCAGATGGCAACGTCCAGAGCGCTATGCCAACGCCCCATACTAGTTCGAGCTGGGAGTCGACGAGGTTACCTTGCATTTTCTGCGAGAGCATGAAGAGCTCAGAGTAGAGCGAAATACTTTTCCGAATCTCCTTCTCGCGTTCAGCCCACGGGCGCCAAACAACATCGACGTAAGATTTGAGCTGCCCCTTGAGTAACTCACTGTCCGTGAAGTCTTCTAATGAAACAACGATAGACTCAACTTTAGCCTTGACGCCGTTGCCTTCTGTGACATGCTCGACTGGACCAGCCGCCAACGCCCCAATATCGATAAGTGATTGGCGTACCGCGTGGGTCTTAAGAGTGGGCTCTTTATTCGGTGCCCTAGGTATTTCAATCCATATGCTGAGAAGCTTGCTGTCGGGGGCAGGAGGGTGCGTCTCATGCAGTCGGTCCAAGCGAAGCCAAACCTCATCAAACTCCGTTTCTTGGCAGTTGAATGTCACACCGGGTAAGCCCTTGATTCGCTCTTCCGTGCGATAGAAATCCTTGTGTTGCGAAAAATTCTGTAGTGGCGTCTTTTTCAGTAGGGCAGTTTGTTTGGCAAACTCGATGAGTGCTGCTAGACGTTCGTTTTGAATGGCCATCAGATGTAACTTTCTATTTGGTCATGAGCACGATGATCACCAGAACGGCCAGGCCCATGAGAATCCATTTTATGTTGGCACTACCGGACTCATTTGTTGATTTGGTTTGGAATGTCGTGCGCATCACACCGTACTTAAACTGGGCCTCATACGTTGATTTGCACACTGAGCACGAAAGGTGTTGCACAACACTATCAAGAGTTGAAACGAAGTTTGGTGTTTGACAGTTGGCACACTCAACTATCACTCGGTCAGGGAAGGCTTGCGAAGGCGGTACGTCTCCTCGCTCGGAGGCCGTAAACTTTGGTGGTTGATGAATCGGAGCCGATGGATTAGTCGGTGGCATAACCGTTCCGGTCGAGAGTCGGAGGACAAGTTCATCAACCTCAATCTTTAAGGATCGAGCTTTCGGCCTGTCTCGAAAACCCAATTCATACTGAATCGCCTTCAGCGTCTTCAGGTCGCCGTGTGAAGAGGCGACTAACTCTTGAATCTGCTCAATTCCGTGCTTGAAGTAAGGACGATACGCCATGAAATCGCTCTGTTACATGTTGCAAATACTGCAATGACTTCGCAGTAGCCTTGTGTTCGCGGATGGGCTTGCTAAGATTGACATTCTACAAACAATTGTCGTGCATTGTTGGCCAAAAGGTCTGTATGAAGCAACCGGATGCAAAGAATTACTTAGTTTTGTGGCGGACTTTGGGGTAAAGCAGCTATTGCTCATCTCAGCGAGGAGCATCTGCAATTGCGAACAGTTTGCGTTGAGTCACTGTCGCCGAATGGCGATTCAGTGAGAACGCGGACGTTGCTTCATCCATTTGTTGGTTGGCCGCTGAGGAGCGATTTGAAACGTCCACTCCCCAAGTGGTTTGAACGAGAGAACACTGCAATGAAGCGGGCGGGAAGAAGCACCGTCCCTAAGAGTTCGTGTGCATCAGCATGTATTCATACATCAACATATCTCCCGCAACGCAGTGTTTGCCCGGCGCAAATGGTTTTCTCGCATAGCCATGCGCCATCAGGGTTGGCTCCTTAGGGCCGTTTTTTTGGGGGCGTCAACATTGAGAGGTTGGCTTATTCAGCCTTCTCCGTCTTCTTCACCACCGCATAGCGTTCCAGCGTGCGTTCACGCGCCTGCGCATGGTCGACGATGGGGCGCGGATAGTTCGTCCCCAGCGTCACGCCGGCCGACATGCGCTCATCGGGTGCGGCGGTCCACGGCGCATGGATGCGCTTGTCGGAAAGCTTGGCCAGTTGCGGCAGATAGCGGCGGATGAACTTGCCGTCCGGATCAAACTTCTCCGATTGCGTGACCGGGTTGAAGATGCGGAAGTAGGGCTGCGCATCACAGCCTGAAGACGATGCCCACTGCCAGCCGCCATTGTTGGCCGAGAGGTCGAAGTCGTTGAGATGGATCGCGAAATATTTCTCACCCCAGCGCCAGTCGATGCCCAGGTCCTTGGTGAGGAAACTGGCCACCACCATGCGCAGGCGGTTGTGCATGTAGCCGGTCTGGTTGATCTGGGCCATGGCCGCATCCACCAGCGGATAGCCGGTGCGTCCCTCGCACCAGGCGGCAAACAGTTCTTCGGCGTGTTTGCCGTGCTCCCATTTGATCGCATCGTACTCGGGCTTGAAGGCCTTGGCGGTCACGCGCGGATGGTGGTGCAGGATCATGAAATAGAAATCGCGCCAGGTCAGTTCCGACAGCCATACCGCCGCACCGGCCGCGCCTTGGCCCGCATGCATGGCCTGCATCGCAGCCCGCGCGAGCGTGCGGATGGAGACCGTGCCGAAGCGCAGGTGGATCGACAGATAGGACGGACCCTTCACTGCCGGAAAATCTCGCGCCGTGCCGTAGGCACCGATGCGGCCCAGGAAGTCCTCCAGCAGGGCCTGGGCACCGGACATGCCGGTAGGAATCTTCAGTTCCTGCAAATTGCTGGGGTGGAAGCCCAGTGCCTTGTGTGAAGGCAGTCCGTGGTGCGCCTTGCCCGGTGGCTTGGCCAGGGCCTTGAAGTAGTTCTCGACCGGATAGGGTTTGAGATAGAAGTCGCCACCGGCGGCGGCCAGCTTGGCCATCCACGCATTCTTGTAAGGCGTGAAAACGGAGAAGGGCTTGGCGGACTGGGTCAGCACCTCGTCCTTTTCAAAGATCACCTGGTCCTTGTAGCTCAGCAATTGCGCGCCATGTTTTCTCAGGGCCTGGTCGACTGCGGCATCGCGTTCCACTGCGGCGGGCTCGTAGTCGGTGTTGACGAAGACCGCCTGCACCGCCAGTTCGGCAGCCAGTTCCGGAATGCACCTGGCGGCCGCTCCGTGCAGCACGATCAGCCCGCCGCCCGCCTTGCGCAGCGCCTCGTCCAGTTCGGCCACGCTGGCCAGCAGGAAATCAACGCGGCGATCCTGCTCCACGCCGTCGGCCTTCAATGCATCAAGAATGTCGGTATCGAAGACGAACACGCACCACACGGACTGGCTCTGCGAGAGTGCGTAGTAAAGGGCGGCATGATCGGTGTGGCGCAGGTCACGGCGGAACCAGACCAGGGACTTGTCGAATTGGGGCATTGCGTCGTGGTGAGAGTTGGCGGTGTTTCGCAGGATGCGCGGACGCCGGAGCGTGCCGCTGCCATAGGCAGACCGTGCGAATGATAAAAGATTTCGCACGCGCCAATTCGCATGCGATGGCCGTGAACCGGCTTTGACGCGGACTGTGTGAATTCGCAATGAGGGTAGGGAGGAGAGCGAATTTTTTATTTGAGCCCCAAAACGCAAAAGGCCGAATGATTTTCATCATTCGACCTTTTTTGTTTGCTGCGCACGGAGGGTCTCGGTCGCGTCCCGCGACCCCGTCCGGCCTTGCAAGGCGCGCAGGCGCTTTGCTCGTGGCCCCAAAACGCAAAAGGCCGATTGATTTTCATCAATCGACCTTTTTTGTTTGGTGCCCACGGAGGGACTCGAACCCCCACACCTCGCGGCACATGGACCTGAACCATGCGCGTCTACCAATTCCGCCACGTGGGCTGCGCTGTAAAGCGAAGACCGTGATTATAGACGGTCTGAAAGCACTGTCAACAACTTTTTCGCTTCCATGGCATCATTTTCGTTGCAATACGATGCTTCACCCCTGTTTTACCCCCGTATTGCGGTTAGGTAAATGGCCGCAACTCCGTTACACTAGGCACATCCGTCCGCCTGGGCGAGCTTCGCCTTGGCATTTATAACAATTGCGCGAAACGAAACTTTTGAGCCAATTCCCCTATTCCATTCCCAGCCGGGAAGAGATCCTCGGCATCCTGCGTACTTCCTCGGGCGCGCAAAACGCTGCCGCCCTGGCCGCCGCGCTCGGCGTCAAGCCGGAAGAAATGGACGGCCTGACGCGCCGCCTCAACGCCATGGAACGCGACGGCCAGATCAAGCCGGATCGCGCCGGCAACTACAAGCTGACCCACTCGCCCGACTTCATCCTGGGCCGCGTCTCCGCCCATCGCGATGGCTTCGGTTTCCTGCTGCCCGATGAAGGGGCTGATGACCTGTTCCTGCCCGAGAAGGAAATGCAGAAGGTCATGCACGGCGACCGCGTGCAGGCCCGCATCACCGGCACCGACCGCCGTGGCCGTCCGGAAGGCACCATCGTCGAAGTGGTGGAACGCGCCAACACCCACGTGATCGGCCGTCTGCTCAATGAGAACGGCGTCTGGGTGGTCGCCCCCGAAGACAAGCGCATCGGCCACGACGTGCTGCTGGCCGGACCCCCGGGCAAGGCCAAGGCCGGGCAGGTGGTCAGCGTGGAACTGACCGAACATCCTTCCCGCTACACGCAACCCGTGGGCAAGATCGTCGAGATCCTGGGCGATATCGACGACCCCGGCATGGAAATCGAAATCGCCGTGCGAAAGTACGGCGTGCCGCACGAATTCTCGGAAGCCGCCAAGAAACTGGCTGCCAAGCTGCCCAGCGAAGTCAAGGCGGCCGACCTCAAGGATCGCGTCGACCTGCGTGACGTGCCGATGGTCACCATCGATGGTGAGGACGCGCGCGACTTCGATGACGCGGTCTACTGCGAACCGGTCAAGATCGGCCGTACCAAGGGCTATCGCCTGATCGTCGCGATTGCCGACGTGAGCCACTACGTCAAGCCCAACGATGCGCTGGACGTGGATGCACTGGAACGCAGCACCTCGGTGTATTTCCCGCGCCGGGTGATCCCGATGCTGCCGGAAAAGCTCTCCAACGGCCTGTGCTCGCTGAACCCGGACGTGGACCGCCTCACCCTGGTGTGCGATGCCGTTATCACCGCCAAGGGCGAGATCAAGGCCTACCAGTTCTATCCGGCCGTGATCCACTCCGCAGCTCGCCTGACCTATACCGAAGTGGCTTCGATCCTGGCCAATACCAAGGGCCCGGAAGCAGCGCGTCGCATCGGCCTGGTGCCGCACCTGACGCACCTCTACGAAGTCTTCCAGGCGCTGCTGACGGCCCGCCAGGCACGCGGTGCCATCGACTTCGAGACCACCGAGACCTACATCGTCTGCAACGCCGCCGGCAAGATCGAGAAGATCCTGCCGCGCACCCGCAATGATGCGCACCGCCTGATCGAGGAATGCATGCTGGCCGCCAACGTCTGCGCGGCCGACCTGCTGAAGCGCCACGATCACCCGGCGCTCTATCGCATCCACGCCGGTCCGACCAAGGAAAAGCTGACGCAGCTGCGCACCTTCCTCAAGCAGATCGGCCTGACTCTGGGCGGTGGCGACACCCCCAGCGCTTCCGATTACGCCGAGCTCATGCCCAAGGTCAAGGCACGTCCCGATGCGGTGCTGATCCAGACCATGCTGCTGCGCTCGATGCAGCAGGCGGTCTACAGCCCGGACAACATCGGTCACTTCGGCCTGTCGTATGAATCCTATGCGCACTTCACCAGCCCGATCCGCCGCTATCCCGACCTGCTGACGCACCGTGCCATCAAGGCCGTGCTGCAAGGCAAGCGCTACGAGCCCAAGGGTATCGACAGCACTGCGCTCAATACCTCGATCTCGCCCGCTGCCCGCAAGGCGCAGGCGCTGCAGCGTGCCACCGACAAGGCGGCTGGCAAGAAGCCGCGCGGCGAGAGCGCACTGGCGATCTGGGAAGCGCTGGGCCTGCACTGTTCGGCCAATGAGCGCCGTGCCGATGAGGCCTCGCGCGATGTCGAAGCCTGGCTCAAGTGCTACTTCATCCGCGACAAGCTGGGCGAGGAATTCACCGGCACCATCGCCGGCGTGGCCACCTTCGGCATCTTCGTCCAACTGGATGCGCTCTACATCGAAGGCCTGGTGCACGTCACCGAGCTGGGTGCGGATTACTTCCAGTACGACGAAGCGCGCCACGAACTGCGCGGCGAACGTACCGGCATCCGCTACCAGCTGACCGACCGCGTCACCGTGCAGGTCAGCCGCGTGGACCTGGACGCCCGCAAGATCGACCTGGCGCTGGTCAACGAGCCGGGCATCCGTACCCTCATCAAGAACGAAGCCAAGCGCGCTGAAAACGCCGCGCGCGGCAAGTCTGCTGGCGGCAGGCAGAGTGCCGATGAAGCTCAGCCGGCAGCCCGTGGCAAGAGGGGCGCCGCCGCCAAGCCAGCTGCCGCTGCAGCGGGCAGCAAGCCCAAGGGTGGCGCCAAAGCCAAGGCCGGTGCCGCGCGCACCGCCCCGGCACGCCCCGGCGAAGCCGACCGCAAGCGCGCTGCGTCCAAGGGCTACACCAAGGGCAAGAAGAAGCGATGAGCAAGTCCCCGGACCTGCGCAATGCGCAGTCCGGGTTTGATGGAACGCGGGGCAGTTGCCCCGAGCAAGACGAAAGACACAAGCAGGATCTATGAAGAGCAAAATGATTTTCGGCTTCCATGCCGTGACCTCCCGCATCCGCCACGAGGCTTCCTCGGTGGAAGAGATTTACGTGGATGCCGA
>NZ_DBIC01000247.1:0-6090 GCF_002296545.1 Herbaspirillum sp. UBA812
GGCCGGTAGGCACGGCCGCCGAGACGGCCGTTCATGCCGATGTAAGCCCGCGCACAGCGCCGCCGGTAGGCGAGGATATCTTCCTCGCCGTGCAGTGGCTGCCCGGCGGTGTCCTGCGCCGGTTCCGGGTAAGCCGGCATCGCCAGTGGTTCGGGCTCGGCATCCGCCGCCGCGTGGCCCTGCGAGGCGATATGGTTGCGGTAGGCCGTCCAGTCGCCCTGGGCAATGGCGATCAGCGGATCATAAGGATGGGTGGAATCAGACTTGTCCATGAGGCTACCCTGCTCAAAGATCCGGCGCTGACCACTTGCGCCGGGCTGGTTGCAACGTCAGCTTGTCCTGTGCGGCATCGCGAAGGACCTGCGCATGCAGGCGCTCGCGCTGCCACTGATCGACCAGTCGCGTCGTCTGACCGACACTGCGATCGATTTTTTCCCTGTGTTTCATCGACAGCATGGGGTGTTCGCTCCCTGATGGTTCACCGGCTGCCCTGCTGGCTCCCGCTTCCGATGACAATTCATTTTAGCCGCGTCCGGCCAAACTGGAAGAGGCTGATGCCCCCTCTGTCCACGAATTGTCACTGCAAAAGTGGTCACAGCGCAGGACCGGAATTTTCTTTTCCCATGTGGCATCAATCAGATCCGCTCGTCCTGCAGGAAGACCGACCGTGCCGCGTTGTTTCTGCGAGTTTTGAGGATCTTAGAACCTCGCACGGATGAGTCCTATCGGACTGCGCCCGATTGATTTGTAGGACAAAGTGGAAGAGCCCCCTGGACGGCGATACTGCCCGGATCGTCACTTGTCGCGTGGTGAAATTAAATGTTGTTCAGCCTGCACGCAACTTTGCGATGACGCCTATAATTGGCATTTCCCGAAGCCAAGAATGCGCATCATTTTCCATCGCAGCCACTGGTCATGAGCCAGCATCTGCCGGACGCGAGACCGGGGTCTCCCGGATGCCCTTGCCTTCGCCCGCCACCTTGTCGGCGCGCGCGCATCAGCGCATCGGCAGTTCGACGTCCTGCAGTGCAGGCATCGAGAAAGTAGTGAATGAGCAATCCGTATCACGCAAGCCGCCGGCGACCGGTCGACCTGAGCAATTGTGATCAGGAGCCGATCCACATCCCCGGATCCATCCAGAATCATGGTGCCCTCCTGTGCTTCACGCCCGAGGGCAAGCTTGCCACGCGCAGCGCCAATGCGGCTGCCTTGCTGGGCGACCTGCCGGAGGTGGGACAGCCCTTGGACGAGGCCCATCTCAACGCTGCGGCCCGCGCCGTGATCCAGGCGGCACTGGAAGACCGCCATGGCTACGTCGACGCGCGCATCATTACGCTGGCCTCCGGTGCCTTCGACCTGGTCACGCACAAATCCGAAGGCGTGCTCATCGCCGAATTTGAACAGCGTCCCGCCGATGCCGTGTCGCTGGAGTCGTTCGCCCTGGCCGCGCATCAGGCCATCCAGCGCATCCAGCGCCAGCCCGGCGTGGAAGACCTGCTGACGCTGGCGGTTGACGAGATCGCCCGCATCACCGGCTTCGACCGCGTGATGGCCTATCGCTTCCTGCATGACGACAGCGGCGAAGTGATCGCCGAGCACAAGCGCGAGGACCTCGAACCATTCCTCGGCCAGCGTTATCCGGCCAGCGATATCCCGGCGCAGGCACGCCGCCTGTACGTCATCAATCCGATCCGCCTGATCGCCGATGTAACCGCCTCCACCGTGGCGCTGGAACCGGATCACAATCCGCTCACCGGCCGTCCGCTGGACCTCAGCCACAGCATGCTGCGCAGCGTCTCGCCGGTGCACATCGAATACCTCAGCAACATGGGCGTGGGTGCCTCCATGAGCCTGTCGATCGTGATCGGCGAACGCCTGTGGGGCCTGATCGCCTGCCATCACATGAGCGCGCACCTGGTGCCGCATTCGGTGCGCATGTCATGCCAGCTGCTCTCGCAGTTCGTGAGTGCCCTGGTGGAACGCAATCTCAACGGCGAGCGCGCCCGTGCGCTGGAGTACAGCGCCGACCTGCGCCGCAAGATCGTGGCCCAGGTCACCGACCGGGAAGACATCGTGCTGGCCCTGGCGGCTGACCATGAGGGCTTCCTGCGGCTGATGAATGCGCACGGTGGCGCCATCTCCATGGAGCGCAAGACCCAGGTCTTCGGCAAGGCTCCCTCGCGCGAAGGCGTCAACGCGCTCATCAACTGGCTCAACGAAAACGAACCGGGCGACTTCTTCTCCACCAGTGCGCTGGGGGCCGATGTGCCGGCACTCAAGGCAGCGCTGGGCGATATCTGCGGCGTGCTGGCCGTGCGTTTCTATCGCGAACAGGATGGCTACGCCTTCTGGTTCCGCACCGAGCAGGTGGAAGACGTCCGCTGGGGCGGCAATCCGGAAAAGAAATACAGCATCGGGCCGCTCGGTCCGCGACTGACCCCGCGCGGCTCCTTCGCGGTCTGGAAGGAAACGGTACGCGGCAAGAGCCTGCCGTGGGCCAAGACCGAAACCGAAATCGCCAACCAGTTGCGTATGGACTTCCAGGAAGTGGCGCTGTCCAACGAGAACATGGTCAAGCGCGCCCGCGAAACCCTGCTGGCGACGCTGGGCCATGACCTGCGCGATCCGCTGCAGGCCATCATGATGGCCGCGCGCATGATCGAGGTGCGCGAGCATTCGCCGTCCAGCTCCAACCTGAGCAAGCGCATCTCGTCCTCATCAAGCCGCATGCATCGCCTGATCTCCCAGGTGCTCGACATCAGCCGCCTGCAAAGCGGCATGGGGCTGGACATCCAGCGCCGTCCGGTGGATGTGCGCAAGATGGTCACCGAGATCGTCAACGAAGCGCGCATGGCCTACCCCGACAACGAGATCATCCTCGAAGCGGAAGACTGCGGCGAAATCGAACTCGATGGCGACCGCATCAGCCAGGTGGTCTCCAACCTGCTGTCGAACACCCGCCATCATGGCGAGATCGGTACGCCCTCGACCCTGATCGCGTTCCGCCGCGACGACGTACTGACGCTCTCGGTCTCCAATCACGGTCCGGCCATCCCGATGGCGGTGCGCGAGCACATGTTCAAGCCCTACAAGAAGGAATCCATGGGCAATCAGCGCAATGCGCGCGGACTGGGACTGGGCCTGTACATCGTCAGCGAGATCGTCAACGGCCACGGCGGCAAGATCGACCTCAACTGCGATCACCACATCATCACCTTCACCGTCACCTTGCCCATCCTGCCGGCCTGAACCGGCTGGATGGCGCATCAAGGCCAGTCCCGCTCCTGCTCCGGCAGCGCGCCGGAGTGGATGCGGTGCCGGGCCAGCAGGTCTTCCACCCACTGCGACTGCGCCCGCGCATGGCGCTCGATCACCTGCAAGCCCTTGTGCAGGTTGGCGGCATCCGTCCCGCCTTGCAACAGGTAATCGGTCCAGCCGAGGATGGCATTGAGCGGCGGGCGCAGTTCATGTGACAGCGTCCGCAGGAAGGCATCGCGTGCGCTGCGCAGGCGCTCGATCTCGGCCTGCGCCGCCTGCACCTCAGCCAGCAGCGCGTCGCGCTCGGCCTGCAGCTGGCGCACCCGCTCATCAATCTGCCCGGCATCACCGGCCTGCCGCTGCTGCGCCAGCACGCGCTGCACGCATTGCGGCAAGTGGTCGAGGTAATCACTGGTCTTGGGCAGTACGTCGGCTACACCAGCCCGCAAGGCTTCGATGATGCGCATTTCATCCGACATGCCCGAGACCATGATGGCCGGGATCCCCATGCCCGCAGCCCGCAGGCTGCGGAAGAAATCCAGGCCACTGTCCAGCGCCTGCAGGTTGTAGTCCACGATCAGCAGATCGGGCAACTCCTGTTGCACGGCCGCCTGGGCGGACTCGGCATCGGCCACGGCGGTGACACGGTATCCCTGCTTCCTGAGCACACGGCCGGCCAGAGCCAGCAGGCCTTCGTCATCCTCCAGCACCAGCACATGGACGGTCGCACCGCTCATCGGGAATCGCTCTCCCGCACCGGTGCGCCCGGCGGCGGCAGCTTGACCACCTGCAGGAAGAAGCCCAGCCGGCGCACCGCTTCGATGAAGTCGTCGTATTCCACCGGCTTGGTGATGTAGACATTGCAGCCTACTTCATAGCAATGGGCGATCTCGCGCGGGTCGTCGGTCGTGGTCAGCATGATTACCGGGATGGCCGCCGTGGCCGCATCCTGCTTCATTCGCCGCAGCACCTCCACGCCATTCACGCGCGGCATGTTCACGTCCAGCAACACCACCACCTGCTGCAGGTCGGTCCGCCCCAGCTCGCCCCCGAAAAAATGGTCCAGCGCTTCCTGCCCGTCGCGCAGGCGCTGGAAGCCGTTGACCAGCCCGGCGCGCCGCAGGTTCTTCTCGACCAGCACGGCATGGCCGTCGTCGTCTTCGACCAGGATGATGTTGACGCTCTGCTCTGTGGCCATCTCGTTCCCCCTTGTCCGTTGTTGATCCCTGTTTGTCCGATGCGGTCTGACTGCGTTCAGAACACCGGCGGGCGGGCCGGCAGGGCGACGTAGAAACAGCTGCCCTGCCCTTCGACCGATTCCACCCAGATGCGCCCGCCGTGCCGCTCCACCACCCGCTTGACCAGCGCCAGTCCGATGCCTTCGCCCTTGGCGGCGTTGCCGTGCAGGCGCTGGAAAGCGATGAACATCTTGTCCATGTAGGGGGCGGGAATACCGAGCCCGTTGTCGCGCACGAAGTAAGTCACCAGACTGGGAGCCGCCACCACGCTGTCGGCCTGCGGCACGTGACCGATGGTGATGTGGCCCGGACGGCCCGGATCAAGATAGTTGACGGCATTGCCCACCAGGTTGCCGAGCACCTGCTCTACCGAGGTCGGATCGCCATAGGCCGGCGGCAGGTCCGCTTCGATCTCGACCCGGGCGGATTTGGCGCGGATGCTGCCGCTCATGGCGGCGACGATGCGGGTAACGATGGCGTGCATGTCCAGCATCACCGGCTGGTATTCAACACGGCCGGCACGGGACAGTCGCAACATGGCGTCAATAATCCCGGCAGAGCGTGTCACGGCATTCTGGATGAAGCGCAGCGATGTATGGATGTCCTCTTCGACAAGCGTGCGCAGGCGTTGCCGGTCCGGTTCGGGCAGCGCCAGGCGATCCACCTCGTCCAGCAGATCTCGGGTGGCATGGGTGATTTCCTTGCTGAAGCCCTGCAGGTTCACCAGCGGCGAGCGCAGGTCATGCGAGACGCTGTAGATGAACATCTCATTGTCTTGCGTCTGTTGTCGCAGGTCGCTGTTGACGTCGGCCAGTTCGCGCGCGCGCTGCTCCAGTTCCTCGCGGTAACCCTGGCCCTGGCGCGCGGCTTCGGCGAGGCGCTCGCTGCTGCGATGCAGGGCATCGTCGAGCAGCGAGATCTCATCATGGCCGCCCAGGCGCGCCGCCAGCGGCTGGCCATCGGCCAGGCGGCGGGCATTGCCGGTGAGCACGCCGATGCGGGTGCTGATATTGCGCATGAACGCCAGCGAGGCCAGTCCGGCCGTGACAATCGAAACCAGCACCGCCAGAATCAGCAGCCAGGTCTGCGAGCGGCGTGCGGCCTGCAGACGCTCGCTGCGTTCGGCACCCAGACGCCGCTCTTCGGCCACGAAATTGTCGAGCAGATTGAGGAAGGTGGAAAGCCGGTGTGGGCCCTGTTCGTCGCGCAACTGGCGGATCAGGTCATCGCGCTCGCCGCGCATGAGGCGCTCGCGTGCACTGTCGTCCCAACTGCGGTAGCTGGCAATGGACTCATGCACCGTTCGTACGGCCGCGCTTTGCGACGCGTTGTCGGCAACCAGCCGCGCAAGCTCGCCGGTCTTGACCTCGATGTCGGCCCACAGGTCGCCCCGGCTCAGGGTGTCAGGCAGCTCCAACAGAACCGCATTGCGCACGCGCGCTGCCTCCAGCAGCATCGGCTCACGCAGTTCGGCGGCCTTGTTCATCACCTGCAGGGAATGCGAGGCCCAGCCCTCGGCATCCTCGGCATCGGCCTGGAACTTGAACAGCGCTCCCAGCAGCAGCACTTCAAACAGGCTTGGGATGGCCACGAT
>NZ_DBIC01000285.1:0-7941 GCF_002296545.1 Herbaspirillum sp. UBA812
CGCGAATCGCTCTCGCGCTTGACGGCAATCACGTAGCAGTCGCGCTGTTGCGGCGTATTGCAGAGGGAATAGGCGCGCACCAGACCGTCTTGCAAATGCAGGCGCAGGTGCGCGCCCGGCGTCCAGGGCGGCAACGCGGCACCCTCTTGCGCCACCAGTTCAAAGAGACGAATCCCTTCGGCCGCGTGGCGCACTGCCCTCACCCGCAAACGCAGTGTGGTGGCGGCATTGCCGTTGAAGCGATCGGTGACGGCGATCATCGCCCACCTCGGATGGCATTGCCGGAAAGGGAATCGATCAGGGGAAATGTTGCGAAAAACGGCAACGCAGAATGAGAGGGCGCTCGGGCAATGTGCATGGTCTCGTGTCCTGTCAAAAGAGAGGGACCATCGGAAGGCTCCGATGGCGTCACGAGCAATGCCCCGCGAGAAGGTAAGTGTCTTGGTTACCGACTGCTAGCCGCTTCTACTCAATCGCTTCTTTAGCAAACGGCGTGCCAAGGCCGGCAGCGCCGTAAACCCATGTGTTCTTTCCGAGATTCAATGAAAAAGGGACGGAGAATTCCGCCCCTTTGCCTGCGCGCTGCACATCTTGGTGCGCCCTGCCTTGATCTGCATCAGAAGCGCACCAACAAGAAGCTCGCCGAATTATTGCATCAGCATCAGGCCACGCCATGCTGCTTGAAGAAGGCCACGACCTTGCTCCACGCATCCTTGGCGTCCGCCTCCACATAGCTGGGACGGTAGTCGGCGTTGAAGGCATGGCCCGAATTCATGTACACATGGAATTCGGATTTGTTGCCCGCCTTCTGCAGGGCTTCCTTCATCTGCTCCACGGTGGAAACCGGGATGCCCTGGTCCTTGCCGCCGTAGAGGCCGATGACCGGCGTCTTCAGCGTGGGCGCGATATCGATGGGCTGCTGCGGGAACAGCGCAGTCTTGTCGCCCACCAGGCGGCCATACCAGGCGGCTCCGGCCTTGACCTGGGGGTTGTGGGCGCTGTAGAGCCACACGATGCGGCCGCCCCAGCAGAAGCCATTGATGCCCAGGCGCTTGATGTCGCCACCGTTCTCGCCGGCCCATTTTACGTAGGCATCGATGTCGCCCATCACCTGCGCATCGGGCACCTTGGAAATGATTTCCTTCTGCAGCTCGGCAATGGAGGTGTAGGCCATGGGATTGCCCTGGCGCACGAAGAAGTCCGGTGCGATGGCCAGGTAGCCCAGCTTGGCGAAACGGCGCGCGATGTCGGCGATGTGCTCATGCACGCCGAAGATCTCGGAGACCACGATGATGACCGGCAGGCCGGTCTTGCCCTCGGGCTGGGCGCGATAGGCCGGCACGCGCTGGCCGTTGACCTCGATGGATACCTCGCCTGCGGTCAGGCCCTGGGTATCGGTCTTGATCATGGTCTGCGCGCACACCGGCAGCACGGCGGCGGCAAAGCCGGTGCCCAGGGCGGTCTTGAGGAAGGTGCGGCGATCAGCGTTGCCGGACAGGTTGCTCTGGCCCAGCAGGCTGTTGAGATCATTGCGAAGGTCGTTCATCGGGTTCTCCATCTTGGTGGCACTTGGCCTCGTTGTGGTGGAAGTGATGGTGATGCGGGGGAGCGCCAACATGAAAAAGCGGTCCTTGCAGACCGCTTTCATGGCACCGGACAAGCTGGTTTTTTTCGCACGCCGGCTTCATCCCCTGCCGGAGTCTAACCGCAATCGGCAGAACGTGTTGAGCGCGGCTTGACCAGGTTTTGACCCTGCTTCAGCCCTGCACCGCCAGTGCCGCATTGGCGCCCGGCAGCTCCGGCGCACCGGGCGTGACGTCGATGACGCGCTCAGCCGAAGCCGGTTGTGCATAAGTTGCAGAAGTGGACGAAGTCACACGCGCCTGTGCTGCATCGATGCGGAACACGCTCACCAGTTGCTGCAACCCGGCTGCCTGTTCCTGCAGCTGGCGGGCAGCGGCCGCTGCCTGTTCGACCAGGGCGGCGTTCTGCTGGGTCATGTCGTCGATCTGGATGATGGCCTCGTTGACCTGCTCGATGCCGCTGCTCTGCTCGCGGTTGGCGTGGGTGATCTCGGTCATCACGTCGGTGACGCGGCGGATGCTGGTGACGATCTCGGTCATGGTGCTGCCGGCCTGCTCGACCAGCTTGCTGCCGTTTTCCACCTTGCCTACCGAGTCGCCGATGAGCACCTTGATTTCCTTGGCGGCCGAGGCCGAGCGCTGCGCCAGCGAACGCACTTCGGACGCCACCACCGCAAAGCCGCGCCCCTGCTCGCCGGCCCGGGCCGCTTCCACGGCGGCGTTGAGTGCCAGGATATTGGTCTGGAACGCGATGCCGTCAATCACGCCGATGATGTCGACGATCTTCTTCGACGAGGCATTGATGGCCCCCATCGTCTCCACCACCTGCGAGACCACGGCTCCTCCGCGCTGCGCCACCGCCGACGCGGTACTGGCCAGTTGACTGGCCAGCAGGGCGTTGCTGGCATTCTGCTTGACGGTGGAGGTGATCTCTTCCATCGAGGACGCGGTTTCTTCCAGCGAACTGGCTTGCTGCTCGGTGCGGTTGGACAGATCCAGCGTACCGGCCGCGATCTCGGTGGCTGAATGGTCGATGCGATGGGCACCGTCGCGCACATCGGTGACGATGATTTGCAGGCCGGTCTGCATGCTCCGCAGGGCCTCCAGCAATGCGCCGGTTTCGCCCCTGACGTGGTGGCTGATCTCGGCCGTGAGGTCGCCCTGCGCCACCCGGCGCGCCACACTGGCGGCATGCGCGAGCGGATCCCGGATAGCCTTGTAGACCAGCATGAGCGTACAGGCCAGCACCACCACCGCCACCCCCATCAGGGCGTAGAAGATCCGCGCCATGGTGGCCGAATGCGCCCTGGCCGCTTCCACCTGGGCCAGGGTGCGGGCGTCCAGCATGGCGAAGAACTGGTCTACCGGGCGCATGATCCTGGCCTTGTTCACGTGGTAGGCATGGTCGTGCATGAGTTCGCGTGCACGGACCAGGTCGGGTTCGCCGCGCCGGGTGAAGTTGCCTTGTGCGTCTTCGTAGAGGCCCTTGACCATGTTCATGGCCATCGTTTCGGTCTTGACCAGGGCATCCGAATTGGCCTTGGCTTCGCTGAGCTTGGCCAGTTCGGCGTCGGTGAAGCCGGCCTCGCGCATCAGCGCGATCAGGGCGACGCTGCGCGAGCTGTCCGGGCGCGGCGGCTTGCCGTCGGCGGCGACGAAGTCCCAGTAGATGCGGCCGTAGTTTTCCGGACGGGGTTTCTTGCCGTCGCGGATGTCGAGGATCGCCTGGTACTGTTTTTCATAGGCGGCGTCAGCCGTGATGACGTAGGTGCGTGCCAGGCGGGTCAGGTCGTCCGAACTCTGGCGCAATTCGGTGGCCAGCTGGAACGAGGCGTAGCGGCTCTCGTTGGCGGCATTGAGCGTGGCGTCGCTGCGTTCCAGCGCCAGCGCGACCAGCGCGATGGCCAGCATGAGCGCACTGATGACGCCGGTAAGCAGGATGAAGATCTGGCGGATGGTAAAACGGCCTATGAATGAGACGTTCATGAAAACCCCGTTGGAAAGAGTGGATGCAATCGGAACGGTTCAGCCGCCTGCGCTCCGAATTGAGCTACTTCAAATCACTTGACCCATTCAAAAATCATTAAATATGATATTTTATTGAATCAAATTGCGAAATTTAGTTTATTGAGGGAATTCAATATTTCAATGTAATTTGATGAAGAGCTTGGTTTTTTTCCGGGATCAAATGAAGCGGTGCGATGCGATCCTTGCACGTGGCGCATGGCCCGATCGGGGCAGGGTGTGTATATTGGACCGCGTACCTGTGCAGAAATAACAACCATCACAGATCAAGATCCCGGGCAGGTTGCGCCGGGAATGGGGGGAAGTGAGATGCGCAAAGTCACCATCATGAGGGCGGCCTGGTTCGCCTTGCTTGCCTGTTTGCAGCCGTGGACGATGCAGCCGGCCCAGGCCGAGGAAGTCCGCCAGGTGACGCTGGGCCTGAGCGCCTGGCTCACGCAGCCGATCGTGCAGAGTGCCTGGCACGGTGCGGAGCTGGCGGTGGAGGATGCCAATACCCTGGCCGCCAGGAAGAAATCTTCATGGCGTTTTCGCCTGCTGGCCCAGGATGACCAGGGGTCGGCCAATTTCGGCGTGAATGTCGCCCGTTATTTCATCAAGGAAAAAGTCGCGGGGGTCATCGGGCCCTGGAGCAGCGATGCGGCCATGGCCACGGCCGAACTGTACGAGGCCGCCCGCATCCCGCAGATCGGCTTTACGGCCGGCACCAGCCAGTGGACCAGCCAGGGCAATCGCATGCCATTCCGGGTCGTGGGCGGAACCGCCGAGGTCGGCCTGACGATGGCAGAGGTGATCACCACCGACCTGAAGGGCAAGCGGGTCTTTGTCGTCCACAATGACTCGGCCTACAGCAATGCCCTCACCGATGAACTGACCGCGCGCCTGGTCAACCGGCCGGGACTGACCGCCACCCGCTATCTGGTCGGCCGGCGCACGACTGACTTCAATGCCACCATCAAGGCGGCCAATCAGTATCAGGCGGATGTGATCGTGTTCCTCGCGCTGTTTCCGCAGGCAGCGGCGTTCGTTGAGGAAGTGCGGCGCTCCGGATCGGAGGCCAAGGTGTTGCTGGTGGGCGGGGCCAGCAGCCTGTCCTTCGGCGAGGCGGCGCTGCCGCAGGCCTACGTGCTGGAATATGAACTGGCACGTGAGCAGTGTCCGCGCTGGAAGGCGTTCACCCAGGCCTATATGCGGCGCTACAACGCCGCCCCCAGTCCTTATTCCTACTATGCCTATGACGCGGCCAGCGTGTTGATCGCCGCCATCCAGCAGAGCGACTCGACCGATGGCGAAAAGATCGCGGCCAGCTTGCGCCAGCTACGCCATGCGGGACTGAGCGGACCGATCAGTTTTGCGGCCGGCGGTGCCAATGCGGCACCGCGCTTCCGGCTGTACCAGTATCGCAGCAGGGGGCAATGGCAGCAGGTGGGCGTGTTTCCGCGCGGGGCGGGGATCAACGAGAAATGCCAGTAAGAGGAACCTGCAAAGCAAAAGGCCCGTTCCCGGGGGGAACGAGCCTTTGGACTGACTGGCGTAATGAAACGAGGTCGGATCAGAAGGGAATATCGTCGTCCATGTCCGAAAAGTTCGGCGCCGGGCGCTGGGCCGGCTGCTGGCGCGGGGCACCACCGCCAGCTGCTGCACCACCGCCGGCGCTCTGGCGCGGAGCACCGCCGCCGTAGCTGCCGCCACCGCCGCCGCCACCACCGTAGCTGCTGCCTTCGTCCATGCCGCCACCGCCGCCCGCACCCTGGCGGCCGCCCAGCATCTGCATGGTGTCAGCGATAATTTCGGTGGTGTAGCGTTCGACGCCTTCCTTGTCCTGCCACTTGCGGGTCTGCAGGCGGCCTTCGACGTAGATCTGCGAACCCTTCTTCAGGTACTGGCCGGCGATTTCAGCGAGCTTGCGGTAGAAGGTGATGCGATGCCATTCGGTGAGCTCCTTCTTTTCGCCGGTGTTCTTGTCCTTCCAGCTTTCGGTCGTGGCGACGGCGATGTTGGTGACGGCTTCGCCGTTGGGCATGTAGCGGGTTTCCGGATCGCGCCCGAGATTGCCGACGATGATGACTTTGTTGACCGATGCCATTGTTTCTCCTGAATACGTTTAGGCTGTTGCACCCGCCGCCTGCGCAGCGCGGCGCGGCAGGTTTTTCATGTTAGCCGCGATTATAAGCCAGGTCAGCGTGAGGACGGCTGACAAGAGAAACACGGCGGAATTCCCCACATTTTGTTTGAGCCAGCCCCCCAAGGCGCCGCCGCAAGACAGCCCCAGCGCCTGCAAGGTGTTGTAGACGCCCAGCGCCGCGCCCTTGGCAGCCGGCGGCGCGATGCGCGACACCAGCGACGGCTGGGCCGCCTCCAGGATGTTGAAGGCGACGAAGAACAGGAACAGCAGCGCCACCAGCATCCACACCTGCGCCAGCGGATGCGACAGCACCGCCCAGAAACCCAGCTGCACCAGCAGCATCAGCCCGATGGCCCCGAGGAAGACCGGCTTCATGCGGCCATATTTCTCGGCCACGAAGATCGGCGGCAGCATCAGCACGAAGGACGCGAGCACCACCGGCAGGTAGATCTTCCAGTGCTCGCCCAGCGGGATGCCGGCCAGTTGCACCAGCGCCGCCGGCACCACCATGAACATGGCGACCTGGGTCAGGTGCAGGGTGAACACGCCAAAATTGAGTCGCAGCAACTCCGCATGGCGCAACACCTCGGACAGCGAGACGCGACGTGCCGCCACCATCGGTGCCGCCGGGACCACCCACACCACCACCGCGATGGCGATCAGCGACAGGATGCCCGTCAGGCCGAAGATGCCGCCCATGCCGATGGACTTGTAGAGCAGCGGGGAGGCCACCATCGACACCGCGAAGGTCACGCCGATGGAGGCACCGACCATGGCCATGGCCTTGGTGCGGTGTTCTTCCCGGGTGGAATCGGCGATGAAGGCCGTGATGGCCGCCGAAATCGCGCCCGAGCCCTGCAGCGCGCGTCCGATCAGCAGCCACAGCACGCTGTGGGCAGCGGCCGCCACGAAGGAACCCAGCGCAAACAGCAGCAGCCCGATGACGATGATGCGCTTGCGCCCGTAGCGGTCGGAAGCGATGCCGTAGGGAATCTGGCCAAACGCCTGCGCCAGGCCGTAAATGCCCAGGGCGATGCCGACCAGGGTGTCGCTGTCACCGCCGGGCAGGCTGTGGGCGTGCACTGCGAACACCGGCAGCACCAGGAACAGGCCCAGCATGCGCAGGGAAAAAATGGAGGCAAGAGAAACGCTGGCGCGCACCTCGGCGCGCGACATGCCGGATTTTTCAGGCTGTGCGGTGGAACGGGAGTGGTGGGACATACGGTTCGTGACTGGCGTTGGCGACTGCCCGGCCCTGCAAGTAAAACCCGGCCGGGGCAAAAGCCGTATGGTAACAGGATAGTCCGGCCGACCGGCAGCACCGCCCAGCCCCTGCACTCCCGGCCCGCAGGATTGAGGCACTTCCATGTCCTGGGTCAACTTCGGCGGACCCGCCGGCTGGTACCAACGGGATGGGAGTGTCGCGAAACTTCACAACATTCCTGACAAACCTGTCATGTTAGGCATACCTTATGCCAAAATAGCGCATTGCTCATTTTTTCTGCAGTGCTCATAACAGCCGCCCCTTCCTGAACGGAAGATTTCAGCCCGGCCATAAACTTCGCCAAGAAAAAGAAGGCAATCACGCGTAATGGGGGGGAGAACCCGGACGCAGAGGAAGGCGAACAGGTCAAGCGGTGTCCCGCATGCGGCGGCACGCTGGGGTCGTGCGCATCCTCGATGTCCTCCGGTTTTCAGTTTTTTTCCGTTTTTTTGTTTGTTGCGCTGGCGGCGCAGGCCGCTCGCATCCGTATATTCAGCATGTTCCTATTTGATTCGCTCAACGAAGGCAAGACGAGCACTTCCCGCTCTGCGCAACCGGTCTCTGCTGCCGGCGGGCAAGCCCTGCCCGCCCGTCTGGCCTGGCTGCTGCTGATCCTGGCCGGTGCCGCCTGGCTGCTGCCGGGCGTGTTCGGCCATGGTCCCTGGAAACAGGATGAGACCTATACCTTCGGCATGATCCATCACATGCTGGTCTCCGGCGAGTATCTGGTTCCCACCAATGCCGGCCAGCCCTTCATGGAAAAGCCGCCGCTGTACTACTGGACCGCCGCGTTGCTGGCCAAGCTGGCCTATCCGCTGCTGCCGTATCACGAGGGCGCGCGCCTGGCCAGCGTGTTCTACAACCTGGTCACGCTGGTGTTCGTGGCCAGGATTGCCAAGATGATGTGGGGCCAGCGCAGCCTGATGAGCCTGCCGGTACTGGCT
>NZ_DBIC01000285.1:8242-39335 GCF_002296545.1 Herbaspirillum sp. UBA812
CCCTGCCGGTACTGGCTACCCTGGCCCTGTTCGCCGGTACGCCGGGCATGGTCAAGCACGCCCACGACATGTTCACTGACGTCGCCCTGGTCACCGGCGGCGTCATGGCCACCTACGGCCTGCTGGCCATCGCCCTCAACGAGGAGCGCCGCACGCCCGCGTGGAGCGCGGCCTTCTGGTTCGGCCTGGGGGTGGGCATCACCGAGATGACCAAGGGCCTGTTCGTGCCGCTCACCTTCGCCGCCACGGCGATGGCCATCGGCGTGATGGTGCCGGCCTGCCGCTCGCGCTCGTACTGGAAGATGGTCGGCACCGCCGTGCTGGTCTCGCTGCCCTTCTTCGTGATCTGGCCGGCGCTGCTGGCCCAGCACTCCATGCCCTTGTTCATGGAATGGTTCTGGGACAACAACGTCGGCCGCTTCTTCGGCTTCTCGGTCAAGAAACTGGGCTCGGACAACGACCACACCGTGATCCTGCGCGCCCTGGGCGGCTTTGCCCTGCCCGGCTCGGTACTGGCGCTGGTGGCGCTGGGCAGCGGCGACTGGCGTCAGGTCGGCACCAGCAAGGTGGCGCTGCCGCTGGCCTTTGGTGCCATCAGCCTGGCCGTGCTGCAGAGCTCCGCCACTGCCCGCCAGCTCTATCTGCTGCCGGTACTGCTGCCGCTGGTGATGCTGGGCGCGCGCGCCCTGCCGCGCCTGCCGGCGCTGGCCAACCTGGCGTGGGACTGGTTCTCGCGCCTGGCCTTCGGGGCGCTGGCCGTGGGGATCTGGGCGACCTACATCGTCTCCACCTGGCCGGCCGACCAGCACCAGCCCATCGCGTTCATGGGCAAGTGGCTGCCGCTGAGCTTCGTGACGCCGATCCAGCCGCTGGCCGTGCTGGCCGCGGGCGCCATGAGCATCCTGTGGATCGCCTCGCTGGGCCTGCTGAGCCGTGCCGGCCAGTGGCGTGGCGCGTTCTCGTGGTTTGGCGGGATCACCCTGATGTGGGGCCTGGCTTTCACATTGCTGCTGCCCTGGGCCGATTACGGCAAGAGTTATGAATATGTCTACGCCGACCTCCAGGCCAAGATCGGTCCGGCCTGGCAAGAGGGCGATTGCATGGCCAGCCAGGCACTGGGCGAATCGGAAGCGCCGATGCTGTACTACTACACCGGCATCCTGCACCAGCCCATCGACGGCGGCCGCCACACCGCATGCCGCTGGCTGATCCAGGAGATGCCCGACGCCGGCAAGCGTCCACATGGTCACTGGACCCTGTTCTGGGAAGGCCGCCGCGATGGCGATGAAGGACAGTTGTTCAAGATCTACGAACGCGCCCACTGAGGGCAAGCTATTGCATGACAAGAAACTGCCGGCCACGCGCCGGCTTTTTCTTGTCTGCTTGATCATTCATCAGAATCCCTCCACCGGATCCGGCGCGCAGACGATTTCCTGCGGCATTTGCGCTGCAAGGCCATGGCTTTCTCCACGGCCGCGCTTTCAATTTGGCGATGCATGCCCACATGGGTCATCTGCCGCTGCAGCCCCGCCTGCCGGCCATTCGCAGTCCTGTTATAGTTACATGTTGTCCCCATCGCTGCTCCGCACAATGCGTGATCGCTCATCGGCTGATCGCACGCGGGGGCAGGCAACCCCTAGCTGAAGGCATCCATGGAAGAAATTCGCATTCGCGGCGCACGTACGCACAATCTCAAGAATATCAACCTAGACCTCCCCCGCAACAAGCTCATCGTCATTACTGGCCTGTCCGGTTCGGGCAAGTCGTCGCTGGCCTTCGATACCTTGTATGCCGAGGGGCAGCGCCGCTACGTGGAGTCGCTGTCGGCCTACGCGCGCCAGTTCCTGCAGCTGATGGAAAAGCCCGATGTCGACATGATCGAGGGCCTGTCCCCGGCCATCTCGATCGAACAGAAGGCGACGTCGCACAACCCGCGCTCCACCGTCGGTACCGTCACCGAGATCCACGACTACCTGCGCCTGCTGTACGCCCGCGTCGGTACGCCCTATTGCCCGGACCACCCCGAACATCCGCTGGAGGCGCAATCGGTCTCGCAGATGGTCGATGCCGTCCTGGCGCTGCCGGAAGACACCAAGCTGATGATCATGGCCCCCGTGGTGGCCAACCGCAAGGGCGAGCACGCCGACCTGTTCGAGGAGATGCAGGCCCAAGGCTTCGTGCGCTTCCGCATCCAGAGCGGCACCGGGTCGGCCAAGGTCTACGAGGTCGATGACCTGCCCAAGCTGAAGAAGACCGAGAAGCACACCATCGACGTCGTCATCGACCGCGTCAAGGTCAAGGCGGAGATCAAGCAGCGCCTGGCCGAAAGCTTCGAGACCGCGCTGCGCCTGGCCGATGGCCGCGCCATTGCGCTGGAAATGGACAGCGGCAAGGAGCACCTGTATTCCAACAAGTTCGCCTGCCCCATCTGCGGCTATTCGCTGCAGGAGCTGGAGCCGCGCCTGTTCTCCTTCAACAACCCGATGGGCGCCTGCCCCGAGTGCGATGGCCTGGGCCATATCGAATTCTTCGATCCCAAGCGCATCGTGGCTTTCCCCAATTTGTCGCTGGCCTCGGGCGCGATCAAGGGCTGGGATCGCCGCAACCAGTTCTACTTCCAGATGCTCACCAGCATCGCCGCCTACTACGGCTTCGACCTCGATGTGCCTTTCGAGCAGCTCGACGACAAGGCCCAGCAGGCAGTGCTGTACGGTTCGGGCCGCCAGACCATTCCCTTCGCCTACGTCAACGAGCGTGGCCGCACGGTGGTCAAGGAGCACACCTTCGAAGGCGTGGTCAACAACCTGCAGCGCCGCTATCGCGAAACCGATTCGATGGCGGTCAAGGAAGAACTGGCCAAGTTCATCAACGAGAAGCAATGCCCGTCCTGCCACGGTGCCCGCCTGCGGGTGGAAGCGCGCTATGTGAAGGTCGGTGCAGGCAAGCAGCAGCGTGCCATCTACGAAGTCGCTGCCACGCCGCTGCGCGAGACCCTGTCCTTCTTCGAGACCCTGAAGCTGACCGGCGCCAAGAAGGAAATCGCCGACCGCATCATCAAGGAAATCGTCTCGCGCCTGACCTTCCTCAACAACGTCGGCCTGGACTATCTCTCGCTGGAACGCAGCGCCGATACGCTCTCCGGCGGCGAAGCCCAGCGCATCCGCCTGGCTTCGCAGATCGGCTCGGGACTGACCGGCGTGATGTACGTGCTGGATGAACCCTCCATCGGCCTGCACCAGCGCGACAACGACCGCCTGATCGATACCCTCAAGCATTTGCGCGACATCGGCAACACCGTGCTGGTGGTGGAGCACGATGAAGACGCCATCCGCACTGCCGACTACGTGGTCGACATGGGCATCGGCGCGGGCGTGCATGGCGGTGACGTGATCGCCCATGGTTCGCTGCCGGACATCCTCAAGAACAAGAAGTCGCTGACCGCCAAGTACCTGAACGGCTCGCTGGAAATCGCCGTGCCCAAGAAGCGCACGCCCTGCGATGAATCGCGCATGCTGACCATCACGGGCGCCACCGGCAACAACCTCAAGAATGTGGACCTGGAACTGCCGGTGGGCCTGCTGACCTGCGTGACCGGTGTTTCCGGTTCGGGCAAGTCGACCCTGGTCAACGACACGCTGTACCTGTCGGCGGCACGCCACCTGTACGGTTCGCAAACCGAACCGGCCGAGCACGAAGCCATCGGCGGGCTGGAACACTTCGACAAGGTGATCGCGGTGGACCAGGCCCCGATCGGCCGCACGCCGCGCTCCAACCCGGCTACCTACACGGGCCTGTTCACGCCGATCCGCGACCTGTTCGCCACCGTGCCCATGGCCAAGGAACGCGGCTACAGCGCCGGACGCTTCTCCTTCAACGTCAAGGGCGGCCGCTGCGAAGCCTGCCAGGGCGATGGCGTGATCAAGGTGGAAATGCACTTCCTGCCGGACGTGTATGTGCCCTGCGATGTCTGCCACGGCAAGCGCTACAACCGTGAAACGCTGGAAGTGCAGTACAAGGGCAAGAACATCACCGAGATCCTGGACATGACGGTGGAAGACGCGCACGAGTTCTTCAAACCCGTGCCGCTGATCGCGCGCAAGCTGCAGACCCTGCTCGACGTGGGCCTGGGCTACATCAAGCTGGGCCAGAGCGCCACCACGCTCTCTGGCGGCGAGGCGCAGCGCGTGAAGCTGTCGCTGGAATTGTCCAAGCGCGATACCGGCCGTACGCTCTACATCCTGGATGAGCCGACCACCGGCCTGCACTTCCACGATATCGACCTGCTGTTGAAAGTGATCCATCGCCTGCGCGACCAGGGCAATACGGTGACCATCATCGAGCACAACCTGGACGTCATCAAGACCGCCGACTGGATCATCGATCTCGGTCCCGAAGGCGGTGCCGGCGGTGGCCGCATCGTGGCGGCCGGTACGCCGGAGGATGTGGCGAAGAATCCCGCCAGCGTCACCGGCAAGTACCTGGGTCCGCTGCTGAAGAAGAAGTCGAAGCAAGAAAAATAAGTCCGGACTTGCGCGCGCGCAAACGATACAGAATTGCTGCCCATCTGTATCTTGCGCTGCGCTGGCCATGGCATACAGTCATGCACCTGGCCGCCATCCGGCGCACAATGAAGGCTCGCCCGTCCGCCATGGACGGGCCGCCGTGCAACCCCGAAAGTCCATCATGTCGAACCCGCTGTCACCCGCCCAGGTCGCCTTCTTCCGCGAACAGGGCTATCTCCTGCTCAAGGGCATGGTCCCTGACGCCCTGCGCGAACGCCTGCTCGCCGTCACGCAAGATCACCTGCAACGTGCTGTCGCACCGCTGGAATACGAAGCCGAGGTCGGCTACGAAGGCGCTCCCGTTTCGCTGGAGGCCGAAGGCGGCCGCACCGCGCGGCGTCTTCGTGCGGCCTGGCAGCGCGACCCGGTGTATCGCGAATGGGCCGCCGATCAACAACTGGTGGCCATGCTGCATCAGTTGTTCGAGGAACCGGTCTGCCTCACGCTGGCGCATCACAACTGCATCATGACCAAGCACCCGGCCTTCGGCACCGCCACCGGCTGGCACCGCGACATCCGCTACTGGTCCTTCCCGCGCAATGAACTGATTTCGGTATGGCTGGCGCTGGGTGCGGAAACACCGGAGAACGGCGCGCTCAAATTCATCCCCGGCTCGCACAAGCTCAAACTGCAGCCGGAACAGATGGATGAACTGGATTTCCTGCGCCCCGATGTGGCCGCCAACCAGGCCCTGTTTGCGCAGGGCATTGCGCTGTCACTGGAGCCGGGCGACGTGGTGCTGTTCCACAGCGGCCTGTTCCATGCCGCCGGCCGCAACGACAGTGAACAGGTCAAGTGTTCGGCCGTGTTCGCCTATCACGGCAAAAGCAATCCGCCCCTGCCCGGTACCCGTTCGGCTGCGTCCGAGGATGTGGCCCTGGACGCTTGAACGACTGTACTGGCTGGGGGCGGATCACTGTACCGGCAAGGTCGAAGCGACCGTACCGGTACGGAAAGACGCGGTGACTTGCGGTGTCAGCGAAGCAGCAAGCCACCCTTGCCCGGCAAGGCCGCCGATGCCGGTACAGCCACCGTAACAGTTGCACGCGCGGACAGCGCCTGGGCTGCCGGTACGCCGGCGACGGCAGTACCGCCGAGCCGGAACACGCTGACCGCTTCCGACAGGCGTGCCGCCTGTTCCTGCATGGACTGTGCGGCGGCTGCGGCCTGTTCCACCAATGCGGCGTTCTGCTGCGTGGTTTCATCCATCTGCGTGATGGCATTGTTGACTTCCTCGATTCCCTGGCTCTGCTCCTGCCCGGCTGCACTGATGTCGGTCACCACTTCGCTCACGCGCTGCACGCTTCTGACCACTTCGTCGATGGTCTGTCCGGCTTGTGCCACCAAGGCACTGCCGGTCCCCACCCGCGTGACCGAATCATCGATCAGGACTTTGATCTCCTTGGCGGCCGCTGCCGAACGCTGTGCCAGTGAACGCACTTCCGACGCCACCACGGCGAAGCCTCGTCCCTGCTCACCCGCGCGCGCCGCTTCCACTGCGGCGTTCAGGGCAAGGATGTTGGTCTGGAAGGCGATACCGTCGATCACGCTGATGATGTCGACGATCTTGCTGGAAGACTGATTGATGGAACTCATGGTGTCGACCACCTGGCGCACCACCTCGCCCCCGCGCACCGCCACTTCGGAAGCGGAGTGCGCCAGCTCCTTGGCTTGCTGCGCACTGTCGGCATTGTGGCGCACGGTGGAGGTCAGCTGTTCCATGGCGGAGGCGGTTTCTTCGAGCGCCCCGGCCTGCTGCTCGGTGCGCGAGGAGAGATCAAGGTTGCCATGCGCGATTTCGCTGGAAGCGGTGGCGATGGTATCCGTGCTCAGGCGCACCTGGCCGACGATGCCCTGAAGGTTGTCATTCATCTGCCGCAGCGCCTGCATCAGCTGGCCGGTTTCATCCTGGCTGTGGACATCGATCTGCTGGGTAAGATCACCGGCAGCCACGGCCTGGGCCACGGTGACCGCACGCTGCAGCGGACGCGAAATCGCCCGCACCAGCAGCACGCCCATCAGCAGCGCCACGAACAAACCCGCCGCCATGGCCACGCCCATCACCACCAGCAGGGTCTGGTAACGCTGCTGCGCCTGTTCGTGCAGCTCGCGGCCGACCGTTCGCTGCAGGTCCATCAGTTGCGCCAGCGTGGTATGGGCATCGGCGTAGAGCTTGAGCATGACGCCGCCATACAGTTCGATGGCCCCCTGGAAGTCGCGATTGCGCAAGGCTTCGGCCGCCGGCTTGATGCCATCGGTGACGAACTTCTGGCGCTGGGGAATGAGCTTGTCCAGCAGCACGCGTTCATCGCTGGTGAGCTGGGTGTCCTGGTATTGCTTGACGATGGCGTCGTTGGCCTTGATGGCCTTTTCGATCCGGTCCATGTTGGCATCGATGTCGCCGGAGTCGCCGACGATGGAGGTGGAGATGCCATTGCGCGCCGCGTCCAGCGCCGCCGACATGCGCTCCAGCTGGGAGAAGGCGACCAGGCGGTCTTCATAGAGCGAGCGCATCTGCGCGTTGGTCGAACGCAATCCGACCAGGCCCAATACGCCTGAGCCGACCAGCATCAGCGCCAGAAAGCCTATGACGAAAATCAGGCGTGCCCTGATGGTTAATTTGCTGAACATGTTCCTCCCGGACTTCACTATTGTTTTCTCTACAACGGATTCATTGTGTGGACCCGTAGTCCTGATGCGTCCAGCGCGCGCCGATAAGGCCGCGTCGCTGCCACCCGGAAACACTAGCATTTCCCGTACCAGGGGAACAGGTCCGGGATGTGGGAAGTGAACATTTATTTTTGGCAGGCTGGGATGATGAGCAGATGTGCTGAAGTGTGCAGCGCGAGCCGCTGCGCATCGGCTGCCAGCGGCGCGCTCCGGCTATTTGCTGAGCAGGCGTTTTTCGGCGCGCAGGATGGCTTCGGAACTGCCGCGCAGCACCACGATGTCGCCGGCCATCAGTTCGGTGTCTTGCGGCGCTTCCAGCCGTTGCTTGCCGCGTCGCAGCATGGCGACTTCGGCACCACATTGGGCCGGCAGGTCGATGTCGGACAAGGTATGGCCGATGGCGCTGGCACCGCCGATGAGGGTGACCGATTGCAGGCGCACGTTCATGCCTACGCCATCGGCTTCAGCATCGGACATGCCGTGGAAGTAACCGCGCAGTGAAGCGTATCGTTCATCGCGCGCATCCTGCACGCGATGCACCACGCGGCGCAGCGGCACGCCCAGCATCACCAGCGCGTGCGAGGCCAGCATCAGGCTGCCTTCCAGCGCTTCCGGCACGACTTCGGTGGCACCGGCGGCCAGCAGCTTTTCCAGGTCGGCATCATCGTGGCTGCGCACGATCACCGGTAGCTCCGGTTCCAGCTCGTGGGCGTGATGCAAGACTTTCAATGCCGAGGGCGTACTGGCATAGGTCACCACCAGCGCCGCCGCGCGGTGGATGCCGGCGGCCACCAGGCTCTCGCGCCGGGCCGCGTCACCGTAGGAAACATTTGCGCCCCCATTGCGGGCGTCCTGCACCAGTTCCGGATCCATCTCCAGGGCGTGGTAGGCGATCCCCTCCTCTTCCAGCAGGCGCGCCAGGCTCTGGCCGCTGCGGCCGAAGCCGGCGATGATCACGTGCTTCTGCACACCCATGGTGCGGGTCGCCAGTTGCGTCAGGGCCAGCGATTGCAGCATCCATTCATTGGCCGAGAGCTTCATGACGATGGCGTCGGACTGGGCCAGGATGAAGGGCGTGGCCAGCATCGACAGCACCATCGCGGCCAGGATCACCTGGATCAGCATGGGATCGACCAGCTTGAGGCCGCCGGCCTGGCTCAGCAGCACGAAGCCGAACTCGCCGGCCTGCGCCAAGCCCAGGCCCACGCGCAGCGCCACACCGGTGGTGGAGCCGAACAGGCGCGCCAGTCCGGCGATGAGGGCAAACTTGAGCAGGACCGGCCCGGTCAGCAGCAGCAACACCAGGAACCAGTGATCCACCAGCGTGCGCACATTGAGCAGCATGCCGATGGTGATGAAGAACAGGCCCAGCAGCACATCGCGGAAGGACTTGATGTCTTCTTCCACCTGGTGCTTGAACTCGGTCTCGGAAATCAGCATGCCGGCGATGAAGGCCCCCAGCGCCAGCGACAGGCCGGCCTTCTCGGTGATCCAGGCCGCGCCCAGGGTGATCAGCAGCAGGTTCAGCATGAACAGTTCCTGCGAGCGCCGCTTGACCACGATGCGGAACCAGCCGCGCATGAGCTTGCTGCCGAAGAACAGCAGCAGCGCCAGCACCACCAGCGCCTTGCCCACCGCCCAGCCCAGCGTGACCATGATGTTGCCGGAATTGTTGGCCAGCGCCGGCACGACGATCAGCAGCGGCACCAGCGCCAGATCCTGGAACAGCAGCACCCCGAGGATGCGGCGGCCGTGTTCGGTCTCCAGCTCCAGCCGCTCGGTAAGCAGCTTGGAAACGATCGCCGTGGACGACATGGTCAGCGCCCCGCCCAGCGCAAAGGCGGCCTGCCAGCTGACGTTGGCGAACTGCGGCAGCACCATGGCCGCGCCCCAGGCCACCAGCATGGTGGTGGCAATGGTCGCCGCCACCTGCGCCACGCCCAGGCCGAACACGATATGGCGCATGGCCGAGAGCTTGGAGAGCGAAAACTCCAGGCCGATGGAAAACATCAGGAACACCACGCCGAACTCGGCCAGCGCATGGGTGGTCTCGTTGTCTTCAGCAAAAGCCAGGCCGTGCGGGCCAATGATGATGCCCACCACCAGGTAGCCCAGCATCGGCGGCAACTGCATCATGCGGAAGGCGACCACGCCGAGGACTGCGGCAGCCAGAAGGAAAAGGGTCAGTTCCAGTCCGGAAAACATTGCTGTTGGGGTTTCTTGTCAAAAGCCGCCGGGCTGCGGCGCGGTTCGATATGAATGAATTTGTAAAACTGGCAACGCACCAGCAAAAGGCAGTTCACCTGAACAGTGTGCAATATGAAGGAAAACCTCGGACGGCGAGGCGCGAAATCGCCTTGAAATTCATACGTGTGGCTCCACAACAGCAGAGTAATTCACCGCGACCGAGAGCCCTCCGCGCCTGCTGCGATGCCATGCCCCATCCCGGCAATGGCCGGAAATCCCCCGTGGCAGCGGTGCTGCGGCGCGATGCAACGCTGCATATCACGTCAAATCCGGCAGCATTCCCTTACATCTGGCAAGTTTTTTGCTTTGCTAATTCGTTTATACTTCGGTTATGAGTGTAACCGATGACAAAACTACGCCTGCATCTTTTTCGGCCGGGGCTGCCCGCCGTGCCATCGAACTGGCACGCCAGACCCTGCAGATCGAAGCCGATGCCATCCTGGCCCTGAAAGACCGCCTGCGCGACGACAGCGCCGACCCCCTGGCACTTGCCGTGCAGACCTTGCTGCAATGCGAGGGACGTGCGGTGGTCTCGGGGATCGGCAAGTCCGGCCATGTCGGCCGCAAGATCGCCGCCACCCTGGCCTCTACCGGCACCCCCTCGCTGTTCATGCATCCGGCCGAAGCCGCGCACGGCGACCTGGGCATGGTGACGGCGCGCGATGTCTTCATTGCCATTTCCAATTCCGGCGAAACGGCCGAGCTGCTGGCCATCGTGCCCATCGTCAAGCGCATGGGTGCGGTGATCATCGCCATGACCGGCAATGATCAGTCCACCTTGGCCAAGCTGTCCGCCGTCCACCTCAACGTGGGTGTGGCGCAGGAAGCCTGTACCCTCAACCTGGCCCCGACCGCCAGCACCACGGCCACGCTGGCCATGGGCGACGCGCTGGCGGTGTCGCTGCTGGATGCACGCGGCTTCGTCGAGGAAGATTTTGCGCGCTCCCATCCCGGCGGTGCACTGGGCCGCCGCCTGCTGACCCACGTGCGTGACGTGATGCGCAGCGGCGAGGCGATTCCCGCCGTGCGCCCGGACGTGTCGCTGTCGGCAGCGCTGATGGAAATCACCCGCAAGGGCATGGCCATGACCGCCGTGGTGGATGAGCAATTCCGCCCGATCGGCGTCTTCACCGACGGCGACCTGCGCCGCCTGCTGGAGCGTGGCCAGGACTTTTCCAAGTTTTACATCGCCGACGTCATGCATGCCAATCCGCAGACCGTCAACCAGGACCAGCTGGCCGTGGATGCCGTGCAATTGATGGAACAATTCCGCATCAACCAGTTGCTGGTTACCGATGCGGCCGGCGTGCTCACGGGCGCGCTGCACATCCACGATCTCACTCGCGCCAAGGTGATCTGATGAACGCGCCAGCCTTCGCCAGCACCCTGCCCGCTGCCGCGCTCGCCAAGGCGGCGGCGATCCGCCTGATGATCTTCGACGTGGATGGCGTGCTCACCGATGGCGGCCTGTTCTACGGCGAGGATGGCGAGGCCTTCAAGCGCTTCAACGCGCTCGATGGCCACGGCATCAAGATGATGCAGCAATACGGTACCGCTGCCGCCATCATCACCGCGCGCCAGTCGCCCTATGTGCTGCGCCGTGCGCGCGATCTCGGCATCGCCCATGTATTCCAGGGCATCCACGACAAGCGCCAGGCCTTCGAACAGTTGCTGCAGCAGGTGCAGTTGACGCCGCAGGATTGCGGCTACCTGGGCGACGACATCATCGACCTGCCGGTACTGACCCGCGTCGGATTCAAGGCCTGCGTGGCCAACGGCCATCGCGAGGTGAAGTCGCGCAGCGACTACGTGACCCAGGCAAGCGGCGGCCATGGTGCCGTGCGCGAGATCTGCGACCTGGTGCTGGCAGCACAAGGCAACTACGAGGCGGCCCTCGCGCCGTACCTGGCATGAGCGGGCGCAGCGGAGAACGCAACGCCGAGCGCATCCGCCTGGCGGTGATCCTGGTGATCCTGATCGCCGGCGCCCTGGGCAGCTTCTGGGTGATGCAGGCCATGCGGGCCGCGGGCGACCAGCAACCGGCGCAGCGTCCGCGCGGCAAACCCGACTACTACCTGGAAAACTTCAACTACGTGCGCATGGGCCCGACCGGTCTGCCGCGCTATGACGTTGCGGGAACGAAGATGGTGCACTACCCCACGGATGACTCCTTCGAGATCACCAAGCCGGTGGTGCACAACCTGGACCAGAACCAGGCACCGATGGAGCTCTACTCGGATACCGCGCGCGTCACCGACGACCAGACGCAGATCCACATGTACGGCAACGCCAATGCCATCCGCGCGCCCTACAAGGGCCGCGAGCAGATGCACCTGGTGTCGGAATACCTGCTGCTGTTGCCTGACGATGAAATCGTCAAGACTGACAAGCCGGTGGCCATGACCATGGGCACCACGCGCCTGAACGGCGTGGGCATGGTGGCCAACAATGCGACCCAGGTGGTGCAGCTGTTCGGCAATGTCCGCGGCTATTACGAGCCCACTCCGAAGAAACGCTAAGCCGGATGACTCCGGGATAAAAACGCCAAGAACCGATCAGACAGGAACCCAATGAAACGCTCATTCTTACTGCCGATGCTGATGCTGGCTGCCGTGTGCGGCGTGGCCAACGCCGAGAAGGCGGACTCCACCAAGCCGACCAACATCGAGGCAGACCAGATGGTCTACGATGACGTGCGCCAGGTGAAGACCTTTACCGGCAACGTGGTCATGACCCGCGGCACGCTGATCATCAAGGCCGGCCGCGTGGTATTGACGACCGACCAGTACGGTTATGAAAATGCGGTGCTGTATGCGGCCCCGGGCGCGCTGGCCAACTTCCGCCAGAAGCGTGACGGCGGTCCCAACCTGTGGATCGAAGGCCAGGCCGAGCGCATCGAGTATTCGGAGCAGACCGAAATCTCCAAGCTGTTCCAGCGCGCGCACATCCAGCGCATGGACGGCGATCGCATCACCGATGAAGTCAACGGCGAATTCATCTCCTACGACAGCCGCGCCGAATTCTATTCCGTGAACAACACCGCCACCGGCGAGAGCAAGCCGGGCGCAGGCCGCATCACTGCGGTGATCCAGCCCAAGAATCCGCCGCCGGCAGGCAGCACCGCGCCGGCCCAGCCCGCGGGCAAGAACAACGCCACGCAGCCTGCAACGCGTCGCGACAGCGGAAAGGACCAGTAACGATGGCAGTCAGCTCGCTGGTCGTTCGCGGCCTGAAGAAAAGTTATGGCGCGCGCCAGGTGGTGCGCGATGTCTCGATGGAATTGCGCAGCGGCGAGGTGGTCGGCCTGCTCGGCCCGAATGGTGCCGGCAAGACCACCTCGTTCTACATGATCGTGGGCCTGGTGCCCTCCGATGGCGGCGAGATCGACCTCGATGGCGCGTCCATTTCGCGCATGCCGATCCACAAGCGTGCCACCATGGGCTTGTCCTACCTGCCGCAGGAAGCCTCGGTATTCCGCAAGCTGACGGTGGAAGACAATATCCGCGCCGTGCTGGAACTGCGCCGGGAAGAGGGCAAGCCGCTCTCGCGCGATGAAATCGAAGGCCGCCTCAACAACCTGCTGCACGAATTGCAGATCGAGAAGCTGCGCGAAAGCCAGGCGCTGTCGCTCTCGGGCGGTGAACGCCGGCGCGTCGAGATCGCCCGCGCACTGGCCACCGATCCGCGCTTCGTGCTGCTGGATGAACCGTTCGCCGGTATCGACCCGATTGCCGTGATCGAGATTCAGCGCATCGTGCGCTTCCTGAAGGAACGCGGCATCGGCGTGCTGATCACCGACCACAACGTGCGCGAAACGCTGGGTATCTGTGATCGCGCCTACATCATCAATCAGGGCACGGTGCTGGCCAGCGGCAATCCGGAAGAGATCATCGCCAACGAGTCGGTGCGCCGCGTGTATCTGGGTGAGCATTTCCGCATGTAAGCGGTGCAGTCGGCTTGCCCGATACGCTCAAGGAAATACGGAGTGCGCATCACGTAATACGCAGCAAGCCAAACACAATACGCAATACGCAACGACCGGCAGAGCAACCAGCGGGCCACGCCGCTTTCAGAAAGACAGATGAAACAGTCGCTCCAGTTACGTACCTCGCAGCACCTCGCATTGACGCCGCAACTGCAGCAGTCGATCAGACTGTTGCAACTGTCGACGCTGGAACTGCACCAGGAACTGGAACAGATCCTCTCCGACAATCCCCTGCTGGAACGCCTCGACGACGCGCTCGACAATTCGGTACGTCTGCTGGCCGATGGCGCGGTCTCCAGCTCGCCCTCCAGCGGCGTTGCTGAAACCAGTCACGAAGGCAGTGGCGAAGCCGCCCCGGCCGCCAGCGATGGCGATTCCAGCTTCGACTACCAGGACAACGCGCCGGAAGCCGGTGTCACGGGGGATGCCGACTGGAGCTTCGACGACGTCGCGCGCAGCGGCAAGTCGCCAGACGATGATGATGCCCGCCCGCAACTCGAAGCGCACGAACTGACCCTGCGCGAACACCTGCTGGAACAGATCCGCGTGACCGCACGCACCCTGCGTGATCGTGCGCTGCTGGAACTGCTCACCGATGCGCTGGACGAGAGCGGCTATCTGGAAGAGCCGCTGGAAGACATCCTCGCTCGCCTGCCCGAAGAGCTGGGCATCGACATGGAAGAGCTGTCGATTTCGCTCAAGCTGCTGCAGAGCCTGGACCCGGCGGGTGTCGGTGCGCGCAGTGCCGGCGAATGCCTGGCCCTGCAGATCCGCCGCCTGCCCAAGATTCCCTTCGTGACGCGCAAGCTGGCCTTGAGGATCGTGGAGGATTACCTGCCGCTGTTTGCACAACGCGATTTCAACAAGATCAAGAAGGCACTGGATTGCGATGACGAAGACCTGCGTGAAGCGCAGGCCGTGATCCGCCAGTGCCGTCCGCATCCGGGTGCGGAATTCGCGCGTGATGCCTCGGACTATGTGGTGCCGGACGTGATTGTCAAGCAGACAAAGAACGGCTGGCAGGTCATGCTCAACCATGAGGTCATGCCCAAGCTGCGCGTCAATGCGATGTATGCCAGTGCATTGAAGCAAGCCAAGGGAGAAGGTTCGCTGTCGTCGCAGTTGCAGGAAGCCAAGTGGCTCATCAAGAACATGCGGCAACGTTTCGATACAATTTTGCGCGTCGCGCAGGCTATTGTGGAACGTCAAAGAAACTTCTTTTCACATGGGGCAGTCGCCATGCGCCCCCTTGTGCTGCGTGAAATTGCTGATACACTGGGTCTACACGAGAGCACCATCTCTCGCGTGACGACTCAGAAATACATGCTCACTCCGCATGGAATGTTTGAGTTGAAATACTTCTTCGGTAGCCATGTCGCGACTGAAACCGGAGGTGAAGCTTCCTCCACCGCGATACGGGCGCTGATCAAACAGTTGATAGGAGCCGAGAACCCGCAGACCCCATTATCCGATAGCAAGATTGCGGATATGCTGGCAGAACAAGGCATGGTGGTCGCGCGACGCACAGTCGCCAAATACCGCGAAGTGTTGAAGATTCCGCCGGTCAATCTCCGCAAGTCCCTCTGAGTTTTTCCTCAGTTTTTCTGCAGTACCGTTGCTGTGTTCAGGCAAGCATCCGACTGATGCCCGCGCCATCCGACACGAAGACCGTGCCCGTGGTACAGCTGCAGCAGGATCGATTGCACGAACCTCCAGTGACTTCACGATAGGAGTCTTGTATGAATCTGACCATCAGTGGACACCACCTCGAACTGACCCCCGCCATCCGGGAATACGTGCAAAGCAAGCTCTCGCGTATCAAGCGCCATTTCGACAACGTGATCGACGTCAGCGTGATCCTGAGCGTAGATAAACTCACAGAAAAGGAAAAGCGCCAAAAAGCGGAAATCAACGTCCACATCAAGGGGAAGGATCTACATGCGGAAAGCATCGCACACGACCTCTACGCTGCCATTGACACGCTGATCGACAAGCTCGATCGCCAGGTCATCAAGCACAAGGACAAGTTGCAGGAGCATCACTCCATGGCCAAGCGCCTGCCGGACGAAACGCCGGAGGATGCGGTGGCCGGAGCGGCATAAGCCAGGACACCCTCGGCAAGCAGCCTCGCAGCCGCAAGGCTGCTGAGAAAGCCAGCCGAATTTCATGAGGAAGGGGCGCGCAAGCGCCCTTTTTCATTTTCCGCCGCCGATCTGGCGCACGCCTGTGGAAAAAATATAAATCATTACCCGGAGCAACTTTTCCACCGCCGCTGCTGAAGATGATGCAAGGAACTGCTTGAATGTCTTCCCGCCACCCTCATCTTCGACACAAGAACTTGCATACGATATAAATCATTTCCTCGATGCAATTTTTGCCCGTTCAGACAGGCCACCGGCATGCAGGCGATTTCAACGCGCCCGCCGGCTTTTCCCTATAATGTCGGCAATCCCATTTTTAAAGGCATAGCCATGAGCGACGTCCAATCCTGGATCAAAGAAACCGTGACCCAAAATCCCGTGGTGCTGTTCATGAAGGGCACTGCACAGTTCCCGCAATGCGGCTTTTCCAGCAAGGCCATCCAGCTGCTGAAGGCCAGCGGTGCCGAGAACATCGTCACCGTCAACGTGCTGGAAAGCCCGGACGTGCGCCAGGGCATCAAGGAATACTCGAACTGGCCGACCATTCCCCAGCTGTACGTGAAGGGCGAATTCGTCGGTGGCTCCGACATCATGACCGAGATGTACGAATCGGGCGAACTGCAGACCCTGATCAAGGGCTGAGTTTTACTGGCCTGACTGATCCATGAGCAATTCTTCCAGCCAGCCGCGCCAGCGCCTGATCGTTGCGATCACCGGTGCCACCGGTGCCATCTATGGCATGCGGCTGCTGGAGCATCTGCGCAAGCATGGCCAGGTGGAAACGCACCTGATGGTGTCCGAAGCAGGTGTACTCAACCTGCACCAGGAACTGGACATGCGGCGCAAGGATGTGGAAGCGCTGGCCGATGTGGTGCACAACGTGCGCGATGTCGGCGCCTGCATCGCCAGCGGCTCCTTCGCCTCCACCGGCATGGTGGTGGCGCCCTGTTCGATGAAGACCCTGGCCGCCGTGGCGCATGGTTTGTCCGACAACCTCATCACCCGCGCAGCGGACGTGGTGCTCAAGGAACGCCGCCGGCTGGTGCTGATGGTGCGCGAGACCCCGTTCAATCTGGCCCATCTGCGCAACATGACGTCCGTCACCGAAATGGGCGGCGTGATCTTCCCGCCCCTGCCCGGCTTCTACCAGCGCCCTGCTTCCATGGAAGAGATGGTGGACCACACGCTGGGACGCGTGCTGGACATGTTCGGGATTTCCATGCAGTTGACGCCGGAGTGGCAGGGCATGAAGGGCGGGACCGAGTGATGGACGAGAGGAGGATGGACGACATCACCTCGCACTTTGCGGCCTTGTCGTCCCTCATCCCGCTGCGGCCGATTCGTTCCGACGACGACTATGACCGCGCAGTCGCCACGCTGAATCAATTGCTCGACGCCGGTGCCAGCGATGAACGGCATCCGCTGGCCGACCTGGTCGACACGCTCGGCAGCCTCATTGCCGAATACGATGACAAGCACTTCCCGCTGCAGCAGGTTTCTCCGATAGAGGTCCTGCAATTCCTGATGGAGCAGCATCAGCTGACGCAATCCGACCTCCCGGAGATCGACTCACAAGGTGTGGTCTCCGAGATCCTGCGCGGCAAGCGCGATTTGAATCTGCGCCAGGTCAAGGCACTGACCGAGCGCTTCGGTGTCGGTCCGGCCGTGTTCATCGGCTAGCGCATCTCGCTTTTCAACGCCTCAAAAAAAAATGGCCGCAGCTCATCACTGCGGCCATTTCTTCATCTGGCGAATATAAATCGACTCAACCCCGCCCGATATACGGCATCTTGGTCGCCATCACCGTCATGAACTGCACATTGGCCTCCAGCGGCAGGCTGTCCATGTAGAGGATGGCACGGGCCACGTGTTCGGCATCCATGGTCGGCTCGACCTTGGTCGAGCCATCAGCCTGGAGCGTGCCCTTCTTCATGAGCGTAGTCATGTCGGTGGAGGCATTGCCGATATCGATCTGCCCGCAGGCGATGTCATAGGCGCGGCCATCCAGCGAGGTGGCCTTGGTCAGTCCTGTGATGGCGTGCTTGGTGGCGGTATAAGAGGCCGAGAACGGACGCGGTGCATGCGCCGAGATCGAACCATTGTTGATGATGCGCCCGCCGCGCGGCGACTGGTCCTTCATGATGCGGAAGGCTTCTTGCGTGCAGAGGAAAACGCCGGTCAGATTGATGTCCACCGCCGCCTTCCACTGCTCCACGCTCAGTTCTTCCAGCGACACCGGCGGCGCAAAGATGCCGGCATTGTTGAAGAGCATGTCCAGGCGTCCGAAACGCTCGCGGGTCTTGGCGAAGAGCTGCTTCACCGAGGCCGGATCGGTCACGTCGGCCGCCACCACAAGCGCGTTGGCACCATGTTCGCCGGCCAGCTTGACGGTCTCTTCCAGCGCATCCTGGCGGCGTCCGGCCAGGGCGACGCCATAGCCTTCGCGCAGCAGCGCGAGCGTGATCTGCCGGCCGATGCCGGAACCTGCGCCGGTCACCAGCGCGATACGTTTGGGTGCAGCCATCGTGTGTACTCCTCACTCACTGTAGGTCATGGACGATGCGCATCACGGAGCCATAAAAAAACCGCCCGTGATGCACGGGCGGTTTCACTATAACAAACACGGCGGCGGGCCAGATGAGAGATTTTCAATCCCGCTGGCCGCCGTTCATCTATCGCTCCACTTCATACTGAGGACGACAAGGGCTTGTTCGTATCGATGCCCAATGTACGCGCTGCTTCTTCCAGCCGCGCACGTTCATCCCCCCACACTTCACACAAGGCCGTATAGGCAATCCAGCGCGCATCGATCTCGAAGAAGTCCCGCAAATTCACCCGCGTATCACTACGCCCAAACCCATCCGTCCCCAGCGTCACATAGGGTGCCGGCACGAAGGCGCGAATGCTCTCGGGCAAGGTGCGGATGTAATCGCTGACCGCAATCACGGGAGCCGCGCTGCCCTGCAATTGCGCTGTCACGTAAGGCTCACCATCGCTGCCTGACAAGCGCTGCGCCCGTTGTGCCGCCACGCCATCCCGCGCCAGTTCGGTATAGCTGGTCACGCTCCACACCTCGGCATCGATCTGCCAGTGCTGCTGCAGCAGCGCAGCCGCCGCCACGGCTTCCTTGAGGATCGGACCCGAACCCAGCAGCCGCACTTGCGCCCCGGGCTTGCGACCCAGGCAGTAAATGCCGCGCAGGATGCCATCCTGCACGCCGTCCGGCAGGCTGGGCTGGGCCTCGTTCTCGTTGGTGACGGTGATGTAGTAGAAGACGTCATCGCCGCGTTCCATCATGCGCCGCATGCCCTCATCCAGGATCACCGCCAGCTCATAGGCATAGGCCGGGTCATACGACACACAGTTGGGAATCGATGCCGCCGTCACCAGGCTGTTGCCGTCCTGGTGCTGCAGCCCCTCGCCGCCCAAGGTCGTGCGGCCCGAGGTGGCACCGATCAGGAAGCCGCGCGCACGCTGGTCCGCCGCCGCCCAGATCAGGTCGCCGATGCGCTGGAAACCGAACATCGAATAGTAGATGTAGAACGGCAGCATCGGCGTGCCATGCACCGAATAGGCGGTGGCCGCTGCCGTCCACGAGGAAATCGCTCCCGCCTCGGTGATGCCCTCCTCCAGAATCTGGCCATCCTTGGCCTCGCGATAGTAGAGGATGGAGCCGATATCCTCCGGCTCATACAGCTGCCCCTGCGAGGAATAGATGCCGACCTGGCGGAACAGGTTGGCCATGCCGAAAGTGCGCGCCTCATCGGCCACGATGGGCACCACATACTGGCCAAATTCCTTGTCCTTCAACAGGTTGCCGAGCTGGCGTACCAGCGCCATGGTGGAGGACATTTCCTTGCCGTCGGCTTCCAGCGCGAACTTGCTGTGCGCCTCCAGCGGCGGCACGGTACGCCGTGCATCGCCCGCATGGCGGCGCGGCAGGTAGCCGCCCAGTGCGGCACGGCGTGCATGCAGGTGCTTCATCTCCGGGCTGTCATCAGCCGGCTTGTAGAAAGCCAGCTCACGGCATTGCTCATCGCTCAGCGGCAGTTTGAATCGGTCACGGAATTGCAGCAGGCTTTCCTCATCGAGCTTCTTCTGCTGGTGCGTGGTCATCTTGCCCTCGCCCGCAGCGCCCATGCCGTAACCCTTCTTGGTCTGCGCCAGGATCACCGTCGGCTGGCCGCGATGACTGGCCGCTGCCTGATAGGCCGAGAAGATCTTCTTCATGTCGTGGCCGCCACGGCGCAGGCGATTGATTTCCTCATCGGTGAGGGTGGCACCGATGGCACGCGTGCCCGGTGTCTGGCCGAAGAAATGCTGGCGATTGAACGCGCCATCATTGGCGGCGAAGGTCTGCAATTGCCCGTCCACTGTGCGGTTGAGGGCATCGACCAGTTCGCCGTCCTTGTCACGCGCAAACAGGCCATCCCAGTCCGAGCCCCACAGCAGTTTGATGACGTTCCAGCCGGCACCGGCAAACAGCGTTTCCAGTTCATCGACGATGTGGCCATTGCCGCGTACCGGACCATCGAGGCGCTGCAGGTTGCAGTTGACCACGAAGATCAGATTGTCCAGCTTCTCGCGCGAGGCCAACGAAAGTGCGGCCAGCGATTCGGGCTCATCCATCTCGCCATCGCCGAACACACCCCACACCTTGCGTCCCTGATCCTGCAGCAGGCCGCGATGCTCCATGTAGCGCAGGAAGCGCGCCTGGTAGATGGCATTGATGGGACCGATGCCCATGGAGCCGGTCGGGAACTGCCAGAAATGCGGCATCAGCCAGGGATGCGGATAGGACGACAGCCCCTGCCGCCCCACGCGCTTGGCCTCGATCTCGCGGCGATAGTAGGCCAGGTCTTCTTCGCTCAATGCACCTTCAAGAAACGCGCGCGCGTAGATACCCGGCGCGGAGTGCGGCTGGAAGTAGACGACGTCGCCCGCGAACTGCGCATCGCGCGCACGGAAGAAGTGATTGAAACCGACTTCGAACAGGTCCGCCGCCGAAGCAAAGCTGGCGATGTGCCCGCCCAGCTCACCGTAGGCGCGATTGGCGCGTACCACCATGGCCAGCGCATTCCAGCGCATGATGCTGGCGATGCGTTCCTCGATGGCCTGCGCGTCCGACCCGCCGGGAAAAGGCGGTTCCTGTTCAGGCCGGATGGTGTTGACGTAGGGCGTATTGCGCGCATCGCGCCAGTTCACGCCCCATTGCTGGGCCGCCGCCGACAGCCGCGAGAGCAGGAAGCGCGCGCGTTCCGGGCCGGCTTCGGCCAGCACGCTCTGCAGCGCTTGCAGCCACTCCTGGGTTTCCTGGGCATCGAGGTCGATATCCTTGGGGATATCGCTGTCACTGGGGCGGGACATGTCCACTTCCTGTTCTCCTGTCTGGGCGCGCCGGGCCGCTCGCCTGCAGTCAGCACAAAACGTGCCGGCACTGCAATCGCTGCTATGCAAAGAGACAAAAAGCCGGTAAAACACAGGCCGCGCCATCCGTCTCCCCGCGCCCGACGCCTTTTCGGTCTTGTTGTCGTTGAGGGCTAGCTGTGTGATGGAACCACCGGCTTACGATACGCCGGATGCCCCGGCATGAGTCACTTAAAATTGGAAGTTGCCGTACAATATTCAGCATCCAGTGCTGCGAAACTGAAACTGACAGAATTAAATTTCGATAATGGAACTCGACACCACCGATTTGCGCATCCTGAACATCCTGCAGGAGAACAGTTCGATCAGCAATCTGGAGCTGGCCAGCCGCATCAACCTCTCGCCCTCGCCGACCCTGGCCCGGGTGAAGCGCCTGGAAACCGAAGGCATCATCTCGCGCTATGTGGCGCTGGCCGATCCGCACCTGCTGGGCTTGAAGGTGAACGTATTCGTCAAGGTGATCCTGGAGCGGCAGGGTGCCGAAGCACTGGCCCAGTTCGAGACGGCCGTGAGTGCCTTCGATGAAGTCATGGAAGTCTACCTGATGACCGGCGACGAGGATTATCTGCTGCGCATTGTGGTGCCGGACCTGCTGACGCTGGAGCACTTCATCGTCGACCACCTGACCAAGATCCCCGGCATCAAGAACATCCGCTCCAGCTTTGCGCTCAAGCAGATCAAGTACAAGACCGCCCTGCCCACGCCCAAGATCAAGACGCGGCGCTGAGCTGGGAGCGAAATCGCGCCTGCGCTGCCATGGCGGAAAAAAGGGCCTTGCGGCCCTTTGTTTGTTTTTACGCCAAGCCGCTGCACGCAGTTCAGTGTGAGCGCCCGCCTTGCGGAGAGCCATCTTCCCGGCGCCGCTGCGGATGCCCGGGCAGACCGGCCAGCGCATCGCGCATCACGTCTGCGGACAACGGTGCCGAGGCCTCGCTGACATCGCACCAGCGCTCCACCATCTCCACCACACACTGCGCATAGTGTTCGCCATCGACCGGCTTGGGCAGGTATTCGGTCGCGCCGGCGGCCAGCGCCTCGCGCTCGCCCTCGGTTTCGTAGGAAGGGAAGACCACCACCGGCGCATCAGCCAGATGCTTGCTGGCACGCAACTCGCGCAGCAGCTGCAGGCCCTCGCCGCATTCCATGTCGGACTCCAGCAGGATCAGGCTGGGCGCAATGTCATCGCCCTGGCGGCGTCCCTGCAGCAGGCAGCGACGCGCCGTGGCCAGGTCAGGACACGCACGGAAGGCGCAATGCAACCCGGCACGCCACAAGGCGAAGCGCGCCAGTTCTGCGGCCTCCTGGCTGGGGTCGATCATGATGATGCTGGGAAAGCTCATGCTGCGGGGGGACAGTCCTGTAAGAAGTGCACAAGCCATGGAATGGCTACACCAAACGTTTTACAGGAGTGATGACCACTGCGGCATCGGGAAATTCCTGACCGCCGCCAATCTGCTGGCTGACGCGCCGTCAGGATTTCCCCGATCGCCAGCCCCGCACAGGATGGCTACAGTGACAACCTCAATGATCCGCTCCACCCGGATCCGCCCATCTCCGCACCAAGGAAGCCCCCGCCGATGCTGCCGTTTGCCAAAGTCCGAGTCCCAGTCCCCACTGCCTTGCTGGGCAAGGTCGAGCTGTATGTCAGCAGCTGCACCCGCATCATCACCGGGCGTTCCGATGCCATGCAGGACTGGGCGAGCCTCAACGCCAGTCCGCGCAAGGTGCTGGAGTGGTTCGCCACGGCAGGTTTCGCAGCCAGCGGAGAAGCAGCGGCGCTGGCACCTTTCCAGCCGTGCGCTGCGCGCCTGGCCAGCCTGGACCAGCTCAAGCATCGCGTCCGCCCCGCGCTGGCGATGCCGCGCTTCTGGCAGCTCGACGGCAGCAACTATGGCTTCGATGCCAGCCCGCACCTGTCCTATTGGCTCGCTGTGAACGAAGCTTCCTTCGTCCCGCTGCTGGTGCCCACGCACCAGATGGCGCACTTTTCGCGCGCTCTGGTGGCGTGAAGTTTCTTCCCGTTTTTTGACCGGCACTATTTCAAGGGCAGGTAGATATCCGTCAGCAGCTCGCCCGGCGGCGTATCGGGCAGCAGGTTGAGGTAGTGGAAGTACAGCGGGAAATCCCGCAGCTCCTCGCCGCTCTCCGGCAGCCACTGGCGATAGAGCGGATAGATGCTCTCACCCAGCCGGTCATGCGCGCCCGCATGCCGCACGCGCGCGCAACGTCCGCCGGGAATCAGGAAGGCCTCCACGCCTTGTGGATTGTCCGGCACCTCACCTTCCACCTCGCCACAGATGCCGAAGCGGAATTGCTCCGGGGGTGTGGTGTCAGGATTGTCCCAGGCCAGACCGAAGGTACGGCAGCGCTCCACCGGTGACAGGCCCGTGGCCTTGCGCCAGTCGATGAACTGCCCGACGGTGCCATTGAGCTGATTGACGGGACCGCGATGCGTGAGCATGGCGATGCGGATGGATTCGACGTTGACGATCTCGACTTGCACGTCCACTTTCCTTTCAGGGATGCGGAACACGAAACGCTCGTTCCAGGAGGGCCAGTCGGGTGTGCGCCGGAACTGCGAGGGCGACTGGCCGAAGGCACTCCTGAAAGCGCGCGTAAACGATTCCGGATTTTCGAAACCGGCTTCGAGGGCGATGTCGATGATGCGCCGCTGCGGCTGGAAGGCCAGTTGCAGGCTGGCATGCTTCAGGCGCATCAGCAGGATGTAACGCGCCACCCCGACGCCGGTGAAATCGGCAAATTGCCGCTGGAAATGGAACCGCGAAAAATGCGCGACGGCCGCCAGCTGCTCCATCTCCAGGGGCGTATGGAGATGCGCCTCGATATGGTCGAGCACACGCTCGAATCGGGCTTGATAGCGGGCCTGGCTGCTGGTTTTGCGGTCGTCGTTCATCGGTTCCTCGGTTCACGGGACGTACTGTGCAAGAAAGCGCGCCACAAATCCTGACCGAAATTGCGCATCGTCATCAGAACCTCTGGCAGTCTTGATGGCCGTCATGTTAAAACACGGGCTTCGTCGCGTTCCGCCTTGATATCCAATGCCTTCCGCTCTCCTCTTGATGCTGGCGATCTGCAGCGTCTGGTTGCCCGCTCTGCCCTTGCCTGCTGGCCGATCCCTCGCGCCGTGGCTGCCGCTGCTGGGGCTGGCCCTCGCGCTGGGACTGCATGACGGCCAACTCGATGCCATCGCCGTCGCGGGCATCGTCCTGTTGGGCTACGCTGCCCGGGGTACGACCCATGCGCCACACGCATGGCAACGCCGCAGTCTGCTGGCGCTCACACTGTTGCTCGCGCTGCTGCTGGCCTTGCATCGCTGGCCCGGTTTCCACAATGTGCTGGTGATCCCGTCAGCGGCCATCACTGCGGATGCGCGGCCCTTCATGCTGTTCGCCAATCTCGACAAAGGGAGTGCCGGACTGCTGTTGCTGGCGCTGCTGGCACCCCGCTGCCATGCGTGGCGGGAATGGCGCGAGAGCATCGCCAGGACGCTGCTGCCGGGCATCGCGACGATCGTGCTGGTGATGGGCGTGGGCTGGTTCACAGGTATGGTCAAACCGGCACTGAAGTGGCCCGTCTTCACGGTGGAGTTCCTGGCCATCAACCTGCTGTTGACCGTGGTGGCCGAGGAAGCCTTCTTCCGAGGCGTGATCCAGCAGCGTCTGCAATCCGCCTTGCAGGGGATGCGTGGCGGTAGCGGACTGGCGCTGATGGCGTCGGCATTGCTCTTCGGCGCCGCGCATCTCGAGGGCGGCATGACCTATGCGACGATTGCCGGGCTGGCCGGCCTCGGCTATGCGTGGGTGTTCCAGCGCAGCGGACGGATCGAGGCACCGATCCTGCTGCATTTCACGCTCAATGCGGTGCACTTCCTCGCGTTCACCTATCCGGCGCTGGCCTGAGTCACGCTCGCCTCACGGCGCGATCCACTGCCCCTGCCATTGATCCTGCGCGCGCAAGAAGCGGGCACGGCGATGCTGGTCCGGCGTCAGGTCCAGCCATTCGATGCGCTCCAGCCGCACTTCCACCAGCGCAAAATTCTCGACACCATCGCTGCTGACGTGCGGCTGCACGTGAGCGTCTTCCGGTTGCGCAACAGGCGTGCCGGGGGCATGCGGTGTCTTGTAAAGGATCAGCGTGTGTGGCCGGGCCCCCGTCCACATGGCGCGCACGCGGGCCGCATCCTGCACCACCTGAGCCACGCCGTTGACGCGCAGTTGCAGATGGCGCTCCAGGTCCACGGCCAGCATGGACACCCGCCCGTCGGCACGAATCTCGGCCAGTTTGGGAGAGCGCAGATCGGTGTGAAAGCACAGCGACCCGGCAGTCGCATCCGCCTCGCGCAGGACGATGGAACGCAACTGGGGCGTGCCATCCAGGCCCAGCGTGGCCAGTTGCCAGATGGTAAACGGCGAGCGCGTCGGGCTGGCACCGCGACGCAGTTCGTCCCAGATCAGGGAGTGGAGCTCAGGCAAGTTCAGGTTGAAGTTCATGGCGCCATTGTAGGGCCTGGCGCATGCAATCGATTTCAGGGCAGCGCGAATCGCGTGTCAATCGCGGGACGACATGCTCATGTCAGGCCGGCGTCAGTGCATTGTCAGAGCGCTGTGCCACCATGAATCTCCACCCGCATCACCCATCGCAGTCCGGATCGCAGTCCATCGCAGCACGTCAGCCCCGCAGCACGGCGGGAACACACGGAGCCTGGCATGAAACTCTCCTGGTCGCCCAAACAGATTGCCCTGTCCGCACCTCTTGATGCCGGGCAAGTCCGGCTCCAATTCCACGCACGCTCCTTGCGCCTGCAAGCTCACGCTCGGACCTGGCTCATCCTGCTGGCCTGCGCCCTGCTGTCGGCACTGGCGCGCGCACTGGGCATGGGCTATCCCGGCAGCATCGTCGCCGCCTGGGCCGGCGCCTGTTGCTATGCCCAGGCCGCGCTCTACCTGATGCGCGGCCATTGTTGGCGCCTGCTCGAGCGCCGGCGCAATGAGGGGGCCGAAGCTGCCGATCTCACGCTCTCCCAATGACAACGCCCGCTTGCGCGGGCGTCATCGTTGCTTGCTGAAACCGGGCCGCGGCGAATCAGAATGCGCCGACGTAGTTCTCCGCCAGTGCCGTCGACAGCGCGCGCGAGTTGACCACGTTCTCCAGTTCGGCGCGCTGGATCTGGCGCTGGAAGGGCGAGGCATCGTCGAAGGTATGCAGCATGCTGGTCATCCACCACGAGAAATACTCGGCACGCCAGATGCGCTTCAAGGCTTGCTCGGTGTAGGACGAGAGACCTTCCTCGCTGGCACTGCGATAGAAATCCTCGATGCCCTGGGCCAGACGTTTCACGTCACCCACCGCCAGGTTCAAACCCTTCGCGCCAGTGGGCGGCACGATGTGCGCGGCATCACCGGCCAGGAACAGGCGGCCATGCTGCATCGGCGTAGAGACGAAACTGCGCATGCCGATGATGCCCTTCTGGAAGATCTTGCCTTCCTTGACGCGCCAGCCGTCGCCGTTTTCCAGGCGGGTATGGAATTCATTCCAGATGCGGTCATCGCTCCAGTTGTCCACGCTGTCCTTGGGATCGCACTGGAAATACAGGCGCTGCACCGTCGGCGAGCGCGTGCTGATGAGCACGAAGCCGCGATCATGCTGGGCATAGATCAGTTCGTCCGACGACGGCGGCGCTTCCACCAGCACGCCGAACCAGCCGAAGGGATAGATGCGCTGGTAATCCTGGCGGCGGCTTTCCGGAATGGCAGGACGCGAGACGCCATGGAAGCCGTCGCAACCGGCGATGAAATCCGCCTCCAGCGTATGCTGCTCGCCCTCGTGCATGAAGCGCACGCGCGGCTTGCTGGTCTCGACGCCTTCGATGCTGGTGCCGCTCACACCGAACAGCAATTGCCCTTGCGCGGCCAGGCGTGCCGCCACCAGGTCCTTGATCACTTCGTGCTGGGCATAGACGGTGATGGCCTTGCCGGTCAGTTCGGTGAGGTCGATGCGATGGCGGCGGCCACCGAAGGCCAGCTCGATGCCGTGATGCAGCGCGCCTTCGCGCTTCATGCGCTCGCCCACGCCGGTCTCGTTGAGGATGTCCATGGTGCCTTGTTCCAGCACGCCGGCACGGATGGTGGATTCGATGTCTTCGCGGGTGCGGGTTTCCAGCACGACCGATTCGATGCCCTTCAGGTGCAGCAGGTGGGACAGCAACAAACCGGCCGGGCCGGCGCCGATGATGGCGACTTGGGTACGCATGATGGAGGTCTCCGTGTAAAGGTCAGGCACCGTTATCGTTCCCGGCGCGCAATGGCGCGAGCCCGAAGCGGGTGGCAGTTGATCTGTTCTTGTTCTTGGTGTGAGAAGAATCTTAGACGGTGGTGTTCGGATAAAAAATGGATGATCCCGCCAATTACTTGTACTATTTTTACAGAGCACAACCATGCCACCCCCTCGCAACGCACAGGATGGAGACCCTATGCCCTTACCGCGAAGCAAACCCCGCACCAGCGATGTACCGCAATTCTCCTTGTATGGCGAGGCTTCCCGACCGGAAGATGCGGAGTCGGTGCACATCGAACTGATCGAGACGCGCAGCCGCGTGCACGACTGGCATATTGCACCGCACACCCATGCAGGACTTTTTCAGGTACTTTTTTTAATGTCCGGGCACGTCAGTGCCTTGATGGAAGAAGAGATCTGGGAAGTCGATGGTCCGGTGGTCATCACCATCCATCCTTCCCTGGTGCACGGTTTCGATTTCTCGGAGCAGGCTGTGGGATTCGTGCTGACGGTGGATCCACACGTGGTGTTTTCGGCAGGCAGTAGCGAGGGGCATGGCGAATTGTTCTCCCCCTTGTTCCTGCGCCCGATGGCCATCGAACTGGGGCGCGTACCGGAACTGCGTGAACGCATGGAGACGCTGCTGCGCCTGCTGATTGCCGAATCGGCCGCACCGCGTACCGGCCACACACTGATGCTGGAATGGCTGGCGCGCAGCGTCATGCTCTTGCTGGTGCGGCTGGAAGCGGATCATCGCTCGGCGGAATTGTCCGGACGCGGCGACTTTGAATTGTTCAGCCGTTTTCGCGCACTGGTGGAGCAGCATTTCAAGGAGCAATGGCAGGTGGCGGTGTATGCGGACAAACTGCGCATCACCCCCAGCCGCCTCAATCGCCTGTGCCTGAAGCTGGCCGGGCATTCGGCCTTCGACCTGGCGCAGCAGCGATTGATCCTGGAGGCTTGCCGCAAGCTGACCTATGTGCCCTCAGGCATTTCGACGATTGCCTATGAACTGGGCTTTCAGGATCCGGCGTATTTCAGCCGGCTTTTCAAGCGGCACATGGGGGTGACACCCAAGGAATATCGGCGCACGCATGTGGAAGAATAAATGTGCCGGTGTGCCGTTTCCGACGTTGGCGCAAAAACGAAAACCGGTGCCCCATCTTCGAAAGTCAGCCAAGCCTCACAGCAGCGCTCCCAGCTCCACCTGGATCTTCAGCATGGCCGGCAGGCAGCGTTCCACCATGTCTTCCAGTTTCATGCGGGCCGCATGCACGCTGATGTTCATCGCCGCCACCACCTCGCCACGGAAGTTGCGCACCGGCACGGCCATGGTGCGCAAGCCCAGCTCCAGTTCCTGGTCCACCAGGGCATAACCCTGTGCGCGGGCACGGGCAATTTCCAGTCCCAGTCGTTCGACGTCGGTGATGGTGTGGGCCGTGATGGCCTCCGGCTGGGCACGCGCGAGGATGGCATCGAGCTGCGCCGGCGGCAGGTTGGCCAGCAGGATGCGGCCATTGGCGGTGCAATAGGCCGGCACCCGCGTGCCGGGCTGCAAGGTGGTCGACACCAGTTGCCCCGCGCTCACCGCCGCCACGCATACCAGCTGGTCGTGATCGAGCACCCCGCAGGAGGCCGCCTCCCCAAGCGAATAGGCCAGCCGGTACAGCAGCGGCTGCACGATGCGCGGCAGCCGCGCCGAATGCAGGTAGGACTGGCCCAGCCGCAGCACCATGGGCGTGAGCGAGAAGGTCTTGTTGTCGTGCCGCATGTAGCCCAGGTGCGTGAGCGTGATGAGATAGCGGCGCGCGGCGGCGCGGGTCAGGCCCGTCAGTTGCGCCACCTCGGCGATGGTCAGGCGCGAGCGCTCCTGATCAAACGCTTCGATGACCTGCAGGCCCTTTTCCAGACCGGCGACCAGATCACGTTTGAGAGGGCCGTCTGCGCCCTCTTCCGCTTCTTCGATGTGTTCTTGCTGCATGTTTCCCTGCCCTGTGGATAAAACAAGCTGGTGCGCACCGTTTTCCGTTCGCTGCAGAAAATCGGCCATTTGTGCGATTCTCGCACAAAGCGGGCGCATGGCGGATATGCTGCGCTGCGTTGGCCTTGAGAGCGGCGATCTGCTTGCCTACTATCTGTCCACACCCAAGCACGGCGCGCCATTCGCCCATTCCGGCAGGCAAGGAAACCGAAGACGACGCCGCATTCACCCCGTCGACCTGAGGAGACCTCATGCAATTCGATGCCATCGAACCCGGTGTCTATCCGGAACTGATCTATCCCCCGTACAAGTCCACCGCCAAGCGCGGTCCCACGCAAGCGCCGCTGCGCGTGCGCGACGAGACCGCCACCAACACCAACCTGTTCGCCTCGCCCAAGCTGATCCTGCCGCACGACATGGACCTGACCGCGCAGGGCAAGGGCGAGCCGCTGGGCGAGAAGATCGTCGTCACCGGCCGCGTGCTCGATGAAGACGGCAAGCCGGTGCGCAACTCGCTGCTGGAAGTCTGGCAATGCAATGCCGCCGGCCGCTATTTCCACAAGAAGGACCAGCACGATGCGCCGCTGGACCCGAACTTCACCGGCTTCGGCAAGATGCTCACCGATGACAATGGCCGCTATCGCTTCGTCTCCATCAAGCCCGGCCCGTATCCCTGGGGCAATCACCACAAGGCCTGGCGTCCGGCGCACATCCACTTCTCGCTGTTCGGCAACGTCTATGCGCAGCGCCTGGTGACGCAGATGTATTTCCCCAATGATCCGCTGTTCGCCTATGACCCGATCTTCCAGAGCATCCCTGACGAAGCCGCCCGCCAGCGCCTGATTTCGCGCTTCTCGCTGGAGGAGACGGTGGATGACAAGATGCTGGGCTATGAATTCGACATCGTCCTGCGCGGCCGCAACGCCACGCCCATGGGCATCTGAACACAAGGCAGGAGACCACATGAGCAACATCACCACTTCGCAAACCATCGGTCCCTTCCCGCATGAAGCCTGGGCCTGGGCCGTGGAACTGACTTCGCGCGTGGAGAGCAGCGCGCCGCAGGTCAAGATCAAGGGCGCCATCATCGATGGCGACGGCGTCCCCATCAATGACGCCTGGGCCGAAGCCTGGCTGCCGGGCAGCGCTGCGGCAGAAACTTCACACGCCATTCCCGGATATCGCCGGGTGCCCACCAATGAAGAGGGCGGGTTCACATTTTCGATTTCGCAGCCGCAGGCGCCGGCCGGCAAGCCGGTGGCTTACGTGACCGTGTTTGCACGCGGGCTGGTCAAGCACCAGTTCACGGCCGTCTTCCTGGAAGATGATCCGGCGCTGGCGCAATCGGCACTGCTTGAGCAGGTCCCGGCTGACCGCCGCCACACCCTGATCGCCCGCAAGCAAGCCGATGGCAGCTACCTGTGGAATATTCACATGCAGGGCGCCAGCGAGACGGTATTCTTCGACTACACCTGAACGCCCGTTACGGCGTGACGACCCTGAGGATCCGCAGGCTTTGGCCTGCCGGATCCCGTTTGCGTTGGATCGCGCCGGACGGGCAAGCAATGGAGACTTCATGAGCGTTTCGATCTTCGACAGCTTCCTCACCACTTCCGACATGATTGCGGTGTTCGACGACCAGGCGGTGGTACAAGCCATGCTGCGCTTCGAACAAGTCCTGGCCGAGGCCGAAGCCGCCGAGGGCATCATCCCCGAGGCCGCCGCGCGCGCCATCGCCAGCGTATGCCGCGCCCCGCTCTATGACATCAATGCCTTGATCGTCGCC
>NZ_DBIC01000044.1:0-9155 GCF_002296545.1 Herbaspirillum sp. UBA812
CAACTTCTACGTCGAGAACGATGTGGTGAGCATCGTGCGCCGCCGCCGTGGCGCGCCGCTGGACAAGATCGTGGCCGAGCTGATGATCTTCGCCAACAGCACCTGGGGCAAGCTCATGGCCGATCACGGCGTGCCGGGCATCTACCGCGCGCAAGGTGGCGGGGCCGGCGGCTGGGCCGCCAAGATGCAGGTGCGCATGGTCACCCATGCCGCGCCCCACCAGGGCCTGGGCGTGGATCAATATGCCTGGAGCACCTCGCCGCTGCGCCGCTATACCGACCTGGTCAACCAGTGGCAGATCCTGGCCTGCATCGAGCACGGCGTGACCGCGCCGCTGGTGGCGCCCTTCAAGCCGCGCGATGCCGATCTCTTCGCCATCGTCTCGGGCTTCGATGCGGCTTACTCCGGCTATGCCGATTTCCAGTCGACCATGGAACGCTACTGGTGCCTGCGCTGGCTGGCGCAGGAAAACGCCCGTACCGTGGAAGCGGTGGTGCTCAAGGATGAAATCCTGCGCCTGGTCGAGATCCCGCTGGTGCTGCGCATGCCGGGCCTGCCGCAACTGGCGCGCGGACTGCAGGTCAAGCTGGACCTGCTGCGCTGGGACGAGGTCGACCTGACCGTGGAGGCGCGCCTGCTGGAAGTGCCGGCCGCTGCGGCCCAGGCGCTGGCCAGCGACCTCGGTGAAGACGATGACGAGTTGCTCGAAGGCATGGCCTCCATGGGCAGCGAAGAACAGGGCGAGGAAGCCGCGGCCGAGCAGAATTCGGTACAGAACAATGTACAGAACGATGCACAGGATTCCGTACAGGAAAATGCACAGGAAGAGCGACATCCCCACGCCGCCGATGCCGACGAAAACCCGTCGGCCCAAGCCGCGCAATGACGCGGTGCTGGCGTAGAATTGGCGCTGTGAATATCGTCGTTGCTCCCCGTCTGCTGTGAATCTGTTTGCCCAACACCGTCTGCTGAGCGTCGCGCTCGGAATCTCGCTGCTGGTGCATGGCCTGCTGCTGGCCGTGCACTTCGCCGCGCCCGACGCCTTCCGCTTCAAGCCGTCCGATCCGGAACTGGAAGTCATCCTGGTCAACGCCAAGCATGACAAGAAGCCTGTCAACGCTCAGGCGCTGGCGCAGGCCAACCTGGATGGCGGCGGCAATGCCGACGACGGCCGTGCCAGATCGCCGCTGCCGGACATGCAGCACGTGGAGAGCGGTGACAGCGTCAAGGCCGCGCAGCGCAAGGTGGCCGAACTGGAACAGCAGCAGCGCAAGATGCTGGCGCAGTTGCAGGAGGCGCGCCAGCACGTGGCCAGCGCCGAGCAGCAGAAGCCGGTCGAGACGCCGCAGCCCAACGCGCGCGACCTGACCGAAACCGCCAAGGCCATGGCGCGCATGGAAGCCGAACTGGCCAAGGACATCGCGCAATACAACAAGCGCCCCAAGAAGACCCAGATCACGCCGAGCACCCGCGAAGTCGGTTATGCCCAGTACTTCAAGGCGCTGCAGGACAAGATAGAAAAGGTCGGCACCCTGAACTTCCCGACCCGCGACGGCAAGAAGCTCTACGGTGAACTGCTGGTAGTGATTCCGGTATTCCAGGATGGCAGCATCTACGAGCGCGATGGCGGGGTGGTGGTGCGCACCAGTTCCGGCAATGCCGCGCTGGACCAGGCGGCGGTGGCCATCGTGCGGCGCTCGGTGCCGTTCGGCCGTTTTCCGGAGAACATGCGCACCAGCGGCAAGGATGATGTGTGGGAAGTCATCGTGACCTTCCGTTTCACCCGTGACCAGGGCGTGCAGGCAGAACTGGGGGCCGGCTGATATCGCCAGCGGCGCAGCGGTCCGATACAAGAACAGCAAAGAGCAGTCAGAACATATAACGAGGGAGCAGGCAAACCACCATGGATGAATACGTCGTCATCGGCAATCCGATTGCCCACAGCAAGTCGCCCGAGATCCATGCGCAGTTCGCCGCCCAGACCGGCCAGTCGCTGCATTACGATCGCCTGCTGGTTCCGCTGCACGGTTTCAAGGCAGCGGTGCAGGTGTTCCAGCGGCGCGGCGGACGCGGTGCCAACGTCACCGTTCCCTTCAAGCTGGAAGCGCACGCGCTGGCCGATCAGCTGACCGAACGCGCGCGTCTGGCCGGAGCGGTCAATACGCTCAAGTTCGAAGGCGGCCGCATCCTCGGCGACAACACTGATGGTGCCGGCCTGGTGACCGACATCATGGTCAATGCCGGCCAGGCGCTGGCAGGCCGTCGCGTGCTGTTGCTCGGCGCCGGCGGTGCCTCGCGCGGTGCGCTGCTGCCGCTGCTGCAACAGCAGCCGGCCGAACTGGTGATCGTCAACCGCACGCAAGCCAAGGCCGATGAACTGGCGCGCCAGTTCGGGGAATTCGGCCCGGTACGCAGTGCGGCTTATGCCGAACTGGAGGGCGTGTTCGATGTCATCATCAACGCCACCTCGGCCAGCCTGTCGGACGATCTGCCGCCGCTGCCGGTATCGGTGTATGGCAGCGAGACCCTGGCCTACGACATGATGTATGGCCGCCAGCCCACGGTCTTCATGCAGAGCGCCCAGCAACACGGGGCCAGCGTGCGCGATGGCCTGGGCATGCTGGTCGAGCAGGCCGCCGAAGCCTTCCAGCTGTGGCGCGGCGTGCGGCCCGCCACCGCCGAGGTGTTTGCCAGCCTGCGCCAGCAGTTGTCGCAATAAGCACTAAGCACCAAGCAAAAGGCCGGCAGTCCTCCACAGATGCAGAGGACTGCAGGAGTGCAGGACTGTATGAGTGCATGAGTGCATCTCTGCAGGATCGCACCATGACGGAATTTCCCGGATCGACAGAACACGGCAACAGAACAACAACCGGCTCATGAAATCGCTACGCAAGCTGCTCTTCTGGATCATCGTCCTGCCCATCACGCTGGTACTGCTGCTGCAGCTGTACTTCTTCGTCCAGATCTGGTGGTGGAAGGATCACAATCCGGAGTCCACCAGTTTCATGCGCCAGCAGTTGTCGATCCTGCGCGAGAAGGACCCGAATGCCCAGCTGCAATTCCGCTGGGTGCCTTACGCTCGCATCTCCAACAATCTCAAGCGCGCCATCATCGCCTCGGAAGATTCCAATTTCTCCGAGCATGACGGCATCGACTGGGAGGCCCTGCAGAAGGCCTACGAAAAGAACGAGAAGAAGGGCAAGGTCGTGGCCGGCGGTTCCACCATCACCCAGCAGCTGGCTAAGAACCTGTTCCTCTCGGGCGAGCGCAGCTATCTGCGCAAGGCTCAGGAATTCATCATCACCTACATGCTGGAATTCCTGCTCGACAAGCAGCGCATCTTCGAGCTCTACCTCAACGTGGTGGAGTGGGGCAACGGTGTCTTCGGTGCCGAGGCCGCAGCCCAGCATTACTACCGCACCACGGCCGCCAGTCTCGGAGCCGAACAGGCGGCACGGCTGGCGGTGATGCTGCCGCGTCCGCGCTATTACGACCGCAATCGCGGCTCGGGCTATCTGGCCGCGCGCACCAGCCTCATCCTGCGCCGCATGAACGCAGCCACGCTGCCGCCAACGCACAAGTAATCCTGCGCTGCTGCCGCAGCCACATGACCGCCGTATGACAGCGCACTCCGTTCGCCACAGCCGTGCGGCATGCGGCGCATTGGCGCTTGCCTGGCACGGGGCTTGAACGTACACTTGCGCACGTTTCGCGCCTGTCGCCACGGGCTGCCGCATTTCACCCGGGACTCTTCCCCCCGCGTTCCACCGAGCGAGAACCCATGATCAATGTATTCGTGTTGCAAAACGGACGGCTGAGCCAGGTCAACATCGACAGCCGCACCGACCTCGAACAGGCCGCGCCGGTCTGGGTGGACCTGACCGAACCGAATGACGAAGAGCGCGCCTGGGTCAAGAGCATCTACGGCGTGACCCTGCCCGACGAGGACGAATTCAGCGACATCGAAGCCTCGGCCCGTTACTTCGAAGCCGAGAACGGCGACCTGCACCTGCGCACCGACTTCCTCTTCGAAGGCGACGACGATTCTTCCTCCACCATGACGGTGGCCTTCATCCTGGCACGCAACATCCTGTTCTCGGTGCATGCGGAAGACCTGCCGGTGTTCCGCCTGGTGCGCATGCGTGCGCGCTCGCGGCCCGGTTCCATCGGCGACTACCGCGACGTGCTGCTGGACCTCTACGAGACCGATGCCGAATATTCGGCCGATGCCCTCGAAGGCATCTACCAGAAGCTCGAAGCGGTGAGCACCAGCGTGCTCAAGAAAAGCCTCTCCGACCAGGCCGCCGCCGAAGTGCTCAACACCATCGCCCACGAAGAAGACTTGAACGGCCGCATCCGCCGCAACATGATGGATACGCGCCGCGCGGTCAGCTTCCTGATGCGCGGACGTCTGCTCAGTTCGGAGCAGTTCGAGGATGCGCGCCAGATCCTGCGCGACATCGAATCCCTGGATGGCCACACCGCCTTCCTCTTCGACAAGATCAACTTCCTGATGGATGCCACCGTTGGCTTCATCAACATCAACCAGAACAAGATCATCAAGATCTTCTCGGTGGCCTCCGTCGCTTTCCTGCCGCCGACGCTGATCGCCAGCATCTACGGCATGAACTTCAAGGTCATGCCGGAACTGGATTGGGTGGTGGGTTATCCGCTGGCCATCCTGATGATGGTCGGGTCGGCCATCGCGCCGTTCTGGTATTTCCGTCGGCGCGGCTGGCTCAACTGAGACTGTCTGCTGACGGCGACGTCCTCATTTCTCCGACAAGCATTGCCGGGCTTCTCCGATGCCGCGCATGCAGGCTGCGCGGCACACTGCGAACATCGTCCATCGCATTCGTGCATTTGTGCAGAGGAGAACACCATGTCTGTCCGTCATCACTACATCTCGCTGGCCGTGATCAGCGCCAGCTTTGCCGGTTTGCTGATTGGCTGCGCGAGTCCGCAGCAGGCCCCCTATGGCGCGGCACCGACCTCGCAGAACTATGAACGCGTGGCGTCCTATTCCGGTACCGGCGTGGTGGAAGCCATTGAAGTGACTCACAAGGAAAGCAGCGGCGTGGCCGGTGCGGTGGTGGGTGGCGTGGCCGGTGGCCTGCTGGGCAATGCCGTCGGTGGCGGCACCGGCCGCGTGCTGGCCACTGTCGCGGGTGCTGCAGGTGGTGCCTATGCCGGTAATCAGGTCGAGCGCAATAACTCTGCCGGCCGCCAGGTCTACAACATCCGTGTGCGCATGAGCGATGGCTCCTTGCAGACCTTCGCGCAGGAAGACAATACCGATTTCCGCGTGGGGGATCGCGTGCGACTGGATAACGGCCGCATCAGCCGTTATTGAGCTGCGTTATTGATTGTTGAATTCATTTTGATACCGATCCGTTCGGTATTGAAACAGGCGCTAAAAGTTAGTAGAGCGAGTAGTACAGCGCTAAAAAGAAAGCCGTCCGTGCCATGCACCGGACGGCTTTTTCGTTTCTGCGATCGGACCTCAGGCCGGGTATAACGCGCCGAGCACCCGCAAGCCGCGTGCCCCGGTCACCGCCGGCAGGTTGCCCGGCAACCGCAGATCAAAGCGCCGCGCCAGCCAGGCAAAGGCCAGCGCCTCCACATGCTGCGCAGCCACGCCCAGAGCGGCCGTGGACTGCACGGTTGCGCGGCCGTCCAGTTGTTGCTGCAACAGCCGCATCAGGAAGGCATTCTCGGCTCCACCTCCGCACACATAGACCTGCTGCGCCGTTGGTGCGTGCGCGACGATGGCGTCGGCAATGGTGCTGGCCGTGAGCAGGGTCAATGTGGCCTGCACATCTTCCGGGGCGATTGCAGCGCCCGTGCGCAGCAGGGCCGCCTGCAGCCAGTCGAGATGGAACAGGTCGCGTCCCGAACTCTTGGGCGGCGGCAAGCGGAAGAAGGGTTCATCGCGCAATTGCGCCAGCAGTCCTGCGTGCACTTGTCCCGAGGCGCCCCAGTCGCCGTTGGCATCATAGGCGCGCTGCTGGTGCAGATGTATCCAGCCATCCATGAGCGCATTGCCGGGGCCGGTATCGAAGCCGTAAGCGCCGTCTTCTCCCGCCGGCAGGATGCTGATGTTGGCGATGCCGCCGATATTGACCACCACCCGCGACTGCGCCGCATCGCCGAAGATGGCGCGATGGAAGGCCGGCACCAGCGGTGCGCCCTGGCCACCTGCGGCGACGTCGCGGCTGCGGAAGTCGGCGACTACATCGATGTTGCACAGTTCGGCCAGCAGTGCCGGGTTATTGGTCTGACGCGTGAAGCCGAGTTCGGGGCGATGGCGGATGGTCTGTCCATGCACGCCCACCAGGTGCACGTCGGCCGCCGTCTTGCCGGCCTGCAGCAGCAGTTGCGCCACACAGTCGGCGTAATGCACGGCCAGCGCATTGGCGGCCAGGGCTTCGCGTTCGATCTCGTTGGGGCCGGCGGCCTGCAGGGCCATCAGGTCCGCGCGCAGATGGGCGGGGAAGGGCACGTAAGCCGCCGCCAGCGTGGCGCAGATCGTCTGGCCATCGAAGGCAGCCAGGACCCCGTCGACGCCGTCAAGACTGGTGCCGGACATCAGGCCGATGGTCAAAAAGGGAGAATCGTTCATGGCAGGCAGGTCGTAAAAAGAAAAGGGCGGCCGCTGATTCTACAGCGCCGCCCTGGTCGGGGAGTTCGGACAGCCCAGTCTTACTTGGCTGCCGCCAGCTTCACATCGGGCGCACCCGGCACGCGCAGCATGGCCATGCGATGCTGCATGTCGGCCGCCACCGTGCGGAAGCGCTGCAACTGCGGGCCGGTCAGGGCCTGGTTGTTGGGCACCTCCACCGACAGCGGATTGCGCGGCTGGTTGTTGACGCGGAACTCGTAGTGCAGGTGCGGGCCGGTGGCCCAGCCGGTCATGCCGACGAAGCCGATCACGTCATTCTGGCTGACCTTCATGCCCTTCTTGATGTTGGGCGCGAAGCGGCTCATGTGGCCGTAGGCGGTGGAGTAGCCGCTCCAGTGCTTGATGACGACGATGTTGCCGTAGCCATTCTGCTGGCCCACGAAATCGACCACGCCATCGGCGGCTGCATGGATGGGCGTGCCGGTCGGGGCGGCGAAGTCCACGCCGGTATGCTGCTTCCACTGACCCAGGATCGGGTGCAGGCGCATCGAGAAACCGGAAGAGATACGGGTGAAGGCCAGGGGCGACTTCAGGAACGCCTTCTTGAGCGACTTGCCATCGAAGGCGTAATAGCCGCCACCGCCGGTCTTGCTGGCCGGGTCGCTGAACCACACGGCCTGGTAGCGGTTGCCGGCATTGTCGAATTCACCGGCCAGCACGCGGCCGGTGCGCACCAGGTCGCCATTCTGGTAGAAGGTCTCGTAGACCACGTTGAAACGGTCGCCACGGCGCAGGTCGGAGGCGAAGTTGATGTTGGTGGCGAACATGTCCACCAGCTGCATGGCCACCGCATCGGGGATCTGCGCGTTGTCGGTGGCGGCGAAGAGCGAGGAGAAGATGGTGCCGGCGCGCATTTCCACGCGGCGCTCCAGCACGGCGGGCTGGGCTTCGGCGGTAAGCTTGCCGTCATGGCGCGCGATCACCAGGTTCTTGGGCGTGTCGCTGCCGTCGTCGAGGGTGGCGGAGAGCTTGATGAGCTCGCCGTTGTCATCGGTCTGGGCCACGACGCGCTTGCCGGCGCGCAACTGCATCACGGTGCGCGCCAGGGTATCGGACTTGATGAAGGCGGTGGCCTCATCGTCATCCACACCGAGGCGGTTGAGCAGGGTGGCCAGGGTGTCGCCGCTGCGGACCTTCTCTTCGTTGACGTAATACTGCGAACGCTCTTCCAGTGCACTGATCTGCTGTTGCAGGTTGGGCAGGGCCAGTTCCTTGGAAATCGGGTTCACCGGGGCATCGCGCAGGTCCGGCTCGGCCGGGGCGAAGCCGGCGGCACCGATGGTGAAGGCAGCCAGGAACAGGGCGCTGGCACCGATGATGCGGGTCTTGGGCGAGGAAGCGGCGACTTTGTGGTGGCAGGACTGCAACGCGGAGAAGCACAGGGACGAGACGTGCTTGAGTTTATCTTGTGGGAACATGCAAACCGAATACGTTAAAATCTGACGTTTCCGTGGCGGATGGCGGGTGATGGCTGCAATGCGGCGTTTCCTGTCCCCCCGCCGTGTTGCGCCCGCGTAACATCGCCTACGGGTCGAGAACGTTTTCCTGCTGCTGAGCTTCTGAGGCCGCGTCCTGGCGCTGGGCAGAAAAAACGAAAGTCGGAATTATAGCAACACGATTTAGCGGTCCTGTCCTACAAAAGCCAATTTTTTAGTTATATCGATGAACGCCGACCAGTCCACCTCCGCCGCCGCTGCCCAAGCAGCTCCTTCCCGCCTGCCCCTCACCGACAAGGTGCAGGAAGCGCTGGCCATCACCAAGCGCGGCATCGATGAGCTGCTCATCGAAAGCGAATTCGCGCAAAAGCTGGCGCGCGCCGAGCAAAGCGGCCAGCCGCTGCGCATCAAGCTGGGCCTGGACCCGACCGCGCCCGACCTGCACCTGGGCCACACCGTGGTCCTGAACAAGATGCGCCAGCTGCAGAACCTGGGCCATCAGGTGATTTTCCTGATCGGCGATTTCACCTCGATGATCGGCGACCCGTCCGGCCGCAATGCGACGCGCCCGCCGCTGTCGCGCGAGCAGATCGAGATCAACGCCAAGACCTATTTCGCCCAGGCCAGCCTGGTGCTGGATCCGTCCAAGACCGAGATCCGCTACAACTCCGAATGGTGCGATGCCCTGGGCAGCCGCGGCATGATCCAGCTGGCCTCGCGCTACACGGTGGCGCGCATGATGGAGCGCGATGACTTCACCAAGCGCTTCAAGGAAGGCACGCCGATTTCGGTGCATGAATTCCTCTACCCGTTGATGCAGGGTTATGACTCGGTGGCCCTGAAGTCGGACCTGGAGCTGGGCGGCACCGACCAGAAATTCAACCTGCTGGTGGGCCGCGAGCTGCAGAAGGACTTCGGCCAGGAGCCGCAGTGCATCCTGACCATGCCGCTGCTGGAAGGCCTGGACGGCGTGGAAAAGATGTCCAAGTCCAAGGGCAATTACATCGGCATCACCGAGCCGGCCAACACCATGTTCG
>NZ_DBIC01000256.1:0-7442 GCF_002296545.1 Herbaspirillum sp. UBA812
TTGGGCGCATGGGCGCGGGCGACGGCAAGATTGTGTTGAAGTGCGGAAATGCTGATGGAAGCGACGATCGGTCTTGGCATGATATCCAGTGGCAGTAACGAGGGCAGATGGCTCACAGAGGGCGTTCGCGGGTAGGCGAACGACCGATCTCGGCTGGCAATGCGCACGGCGAGCAGCAAGGCCGCCATGGGCCTGCCTGTCGCGGTTCGCCCGGAAGTTTTTGTCCAGCGGGGAACAAGCGGGCATTTTACCGGACGAACATCTTTATGGTTTGACTTATGACGGAGCGTGCATGGTTTCATGGTATAAAGCTACCCGGACATCATTTGTTATACATCTTGGACAGGGATGAATCGCGGTTTCTATACCATCATGGCGGCGCAGTTCTTTTCGTCGCTCGCCGATAACGCGCTGCTGATCGCCGCCATCGCCCTACTTGCCGAAATGCATTCGCCAGCGTGGATGACCCCGCTGCTGAAGCTGTTTTTCGTGCTTTCCTATGTGCTGCTGGCGGCCTTCGTGGGTGCCTTCGCCGACGCCTTCCCCAAGGGCAAGGTCATGTTGATCACCAACATGATCAAGATCGTCGGTTGTTCCCTCATGTTCTTTACCGTGCATCCTCTGCTGGCTTATGCCGTGGTCGGCTTCGGGGCAGCGGCTTATTCGCCGGCCAAGTACGGGATCCTCACCGAACTGCTGCCGCCGGAAAAACTGGTCGCGGCCAACGGCTGGATCGAGGGGCTGACGGTGGGCTCCATCATCATGGGCACGGTCCTCGGCGGGGCGCTGGTCAATCCCAAGATTTCAGCGGTGATCCTCAGCTTCGACTTCCCGATGGTCGACCTGCCCATCGATACTCCCACCGAAGCGGCCCTGTGCATCATTTCCTGCATCTACATCGTCGCCGCCCTCTTCAACTTCTACATTCCTGATACCGGTGTCCGCTACGAGCATCAGGAACGCAATCCCCTCCGCCTCATCGTCGACTTCGCCGGCTGCTTCACCACCCTGTGGAAGGACAAGCTGGGCCAGATCTCGCTGGCCGTGACCACGCTCTTCTGGGGCGCCGGGGCGACATTGCAGTTCATCGTTCTGAAATGGGCGGAAAAGTCGCTGCACATGCCGCTGGACAAGGCCGCCATCCTGCAGGGCATCGTCGCCGTAGGCGTAGCCCTGGGTGCAGTGGCCGCCGCCCGCTTCGTGCCGCTGAAAAAATCACTGACCGTCATGCCGCTGGGCATCATCATGGGCATCGTGGTGATGCTGATGACCACCACCACCTCGGTGTGGGTGGCCTATCCGCTGCTGGTGATCGTGGGCGCGCTGTCGGGCTACTTCGTGGTGCCGATGAACGCCCTGCTGCAGCATCGTGGCCACGTGCTCATGAGCGCAGGCCATTCGATTGCCGTCCAGAACTTCAACGAGAACCTCTCGGTGCTGACCATGCTGGTGCTGTATGCCTTCATGGTGCGCATGAACCTGGATGTGAATACCGTCATCATCATCTTCGGCTCCTTCGTGGCCGGCATCATGTATCTCATCATGCGCCGCCATGCCGCCAACCAGCGCGAGCATGACTCGCTGGCGCTGATCGGCGAGGACAAGCATCCCCACCACTGATTTCACGATGGATTGAAGGTCTGGACCGGCGGTTCAGACCGGCACGACGGCGTGCTGCACCATTGCGGCGGCACGCGCTTCCCACTGCGGCGGCACGACGAAGCCGCGCATCACTTCCAGCCATTCCGGTTCAGCACCCCGCTGCAGGCGGCATTGCGCCACCATGACCGGACTGTCGTCGGCACTGAACATGTCTTCCAAGGTGCTCCGCAGCTGTGCCAGGGTCATGCCCTGCCCGGCGGGAAGGCGCGCCGGTGCCAGCCAGGACAGGCGCGGCAGGACGGCATAGCACATCGTCTCTTCCTCAATACGTGGTAGCGAGGCCGCATCACACCAGAATCCCCGGCAATGATCGGCAGCAATGCCCATGGCGGGCGGCAGGCTCAGCACCGCATCCAGCGGGTAAAACAGCCATCCCTTGACCAGGGCGCGCGCCGCTACGACAGGGGCCGGCAGTACCGCCTGGGCCGCCGGATGTTCGGAAAGCTTCAGTTGCTGCTGCATGATCTTGCGCATCTTGCGGCCCAGCGAATCGGCCAGGTTGGGACCGACGAAGGCATCCGCCTGCGCTGTCGCGGTCAGCTCCCGCGCTTGCAAGAGATAGAACTTGGTGGCGAACTCCCAATGCACGACACCGCCGTCGTTCTCCGCCTCGGGGGAACGGATCAGGAAATCGAATTCGCCGAGTGTTTCTCGCGTCGGTCCCTGATTGCGGACCTGCAAATTGGCGGCGACCAGGCAGTCCTGCTGGCGCAGATAGAAACCGAGCAGCTTTTCGGCATACCGGCCGAGGCGCCCTGAGGGCTGTTGCGCCAGGTGGGCGTGCAAGGCCGCATTCATGGCCGGATCGTATTGCAGGTCGTGCAGCCAGCCGGCCACCTCGGGTGACAGCTGGCCCAGCGTGGCGACCCGGCCCTCCCAGCAGACGGCCTCCGGCGCCAGCAGATCGGGCGCATACAACAGCCAGGCCAGTGCGCGCACGTGCGGATCCCGCAGATCGGGCCAGCGCTGGTGGAAGCGCGCCTGATGCGTGCTCAGGTCCATGCCGGGCATCGTTTCAGCGGGCTTGCGCCGCGTAGGTGCTCATGGCCAGGCACAGGTCGGCCCAGGCCTTGCTCTTGTCGGTGAGCGTGCGCAGCAGATAGGCCGGGTGGTAGGTCACCACCAGCGGCAAGTCCTGATAGCGATGCAGCGTGCCGCGCAGACGCGAAACCGGCGTGGCCGGATCCATGCCCAGCAGCGAAATCGCCGCCGTCTTGCCCAGTGCTACCAGCACGGTCGGCTGGATCAGTTCGATCTGGCGCTGGAGGTAAGGCAGGCAGGAGACCACTTCCTGCGGCGAGGGCGGACGGTCGCGGCCGTTGTCGTCGGTGGGACGGCATTTGACGATGTTGGCGATGTAGGCATTCTCACCGCGCTTGACGCCCATGGAGAGCAGCATGTTGTCCAGCAGCTTGCCGGCAGGGCCGACGAAGGGTTCGCCCTGCTGATCCTCGTTGCGGCCCGGGCCTTCGCCGATGAAGAGCCACTTGGCCTTTTCATCGCCTACGCCGAAGACGGTATTCTTGCGGCCTTCGCACAGTCCGCAACGGCGGCACTCAGCAACCTGCTGCTTGAGCTGCGGCCAGTCCATGGCCTTGATGCGGGCAATCATGGGGTCGACGGCCGGGGCGTCTTCCTCGTCGTCGCCGTCCGGGATCAGCACGGGTTCCAGCGAAGTACCGAAGTCCATCTCGTCGAGCCAGGAAGGCGGGCCGCCGTCTTCATCGACCGGCGCACGCGGACGGGCGGGGGCGGCGGGAGCCGGGCGTGCAGCAGGCGTGGACGGTTGCACCACCGGAGCAGCGACGGGCGGCCTGGATTGAGCCGCGACGGGTTCAGGCGCGATGGCCTTGGGCGCGTCGACAGGGGCAGCGGGCACGGCCGCGGCCGTTTCCTGAGCAGGTACTTCCGCCTGCGCGGCCTGCACCTCTTCCACCGCCAGCTCACGCCGCACCCAGACCGGGCCAATGCCCAGCGCATCCAGCAGGGCCAGGGAGGAGCCGAAGCCCGGATCTTGTTTCAATTCTTCATTCATAAGGGCAGACTCATGACGATAGCCCCTTCTCGGGTCTGGTTGGCGGCGGGATAGTAATTCTTGCGCCGCCCGATTTCAGTAAAGCCGTACTGGCGATAGACCTTGGCGGCATGCACGTTGGACTCACGCACTTCCAGCAACATGGTCCGCATGTGGTGCTGGCGTGCCACCCCGGTCGCCTGGTCCAGCAGCATGCGGCCCAGGCCCTGATGCTGATGCAGGGCGGCCACGCTGATATTGAGCAGATGGGCTTCATCCACGGCCAGCATCACGAGGAAATAGCCCAGCAATTCGCCGTGGGCATCCCGCAGGGTCTGCGCCTGGTAGCCGCTGTAGAGCGAATCCTGAAAATTGCCGCGCGTCCAGGGATGGGAGTAGACGGCCTCTTCGATCCTGACCACCGCATCCAGGTCACTCGCGCCCATGGCCGCAAACTGCAGCCGCCCGAAACGCGGATGCGAGACAGGCAGCGACACGGCCAGTTGCTCGCTCATGCCACACCCTTGGCCGCATCGCGCACTTCGCGCTCGGCCGTGGTCAGGGCCACCTTGTTACGCAGATAGAGCGGCTGCGCCTGCTGTGCCGGCAAGGCCAGGCCGGCGCTGAAATGCACCTGTCCCAGCGTCGCCACCTGGCGCGCATGGGGCATCGCCTGTGGCTGCACACTGGCGAAGGCCGCCGTGCAGAAGTTGGCGCTGAAATGCTCGGCATACACCGACAAACCATTGCCGCAGGCATGGGGGCGACCTTCGACCGGTACCTGAGCGGCAGACGACAGGGCCGGTTCGGCAAGCGTCTCCCAACCGCCATCGGTACGGGCGCGGTAGCGCGCCCAATAGACTTCACCCATGCGGGCATCGAGGATGGCCAGCACATCGCTGGCCTGCGGATTTTCATCACGGCAGGCTTGGGCCGCCGCTTCCAGAGTCACCACCGGGACCACCGGACGGTCACAGCCAAAGGCCAGCCCCTGCACCACGCCGCACGCCGTGCGCACGCCGGTGAAGGAGCCGGGGCCCACGCCAAAGGCCAGCGCATCGCATTGCGACAGCGCCAGGCCGGCATCGGCCAGCAATTGCTGGATCATGGGGAGGATGGCGTCCGAGTGCGTCTGGGTACCAGCGGACTGGCGCGCAATCAGTTCGCCTTGGTAGAGCAAGGCCGCCGAGGCCAGCTCGGTGGAGGTTTCAATGGCAAGAATCGTGGACATCCCGCTATTTTACCGTGCGGCGCGCAATTGTTCGGTGCGTTCGCATCTAAGGTGAGCCTTTGTGCGGCAGCGCAAAACCCTTCGCGCCGAAGGGGGTAAAATAAGCGCGCCATGACCTACCAGAAATTAGACCAAACCAACCGCCGCCCGCTCGCCGAGGCGCTTCGCAACGACACCTGGGTCGTGGCCTGCCTGTGCGCGAACTGGTGCGGCAGCTGCCGTGAATATGAAGCCGCCTTCCAGGCCTGGGCGACCCGCTATCCGCAGCATCACTTCGTGTGGATCGATATCGAGGACCAGGCCGACCTGGTCGGCGATCTCGACATCGACAACTTCCCTACCCTCCTGATCGAGCGCGGTGCCACGGTCGCCTTCTTTGGCCCCATGGAACCGGACACCCGCCTGGCCGAGCGCATCCTGCTGGCCCAGGTCGACAAGAGCGACGCCGAGCTGCAACGTGAAGCCGCCAGTTCCGCCGAGCGCCGCACCTGGCAGGAAGATTGCAGCCTGCTGGACAAGCTGGCTGATGTGATCGGCTGAGGTTTCCCTCAACGCGCGTCGCTTCTGGTTGCGTACTTCAGGTCAGCCAGGGATCGGTTTCCGGGTGCGGGAAGCGCGCACTGATGAAATCGGCAAAGCTGCGCACCTTGGCCGACAGCAGCCGGCGGCTCGGATACACCATCGAAATCACCACCTGCCCCATGTCAAAGCCGGGCAGCACCTGCACCAGCTTGCCGCAGCGCAGGTCATCGCCCAGCGAGTAGGAGGGCCGCAACACGATACCCATGCCGGCCAGCGCCAGGTCACGCAGCAGCACGCCGCTGTTGGAGACCACCTTGCTGACGATGGGCACATCCATCACGCCGGCCTCGGTATTGACATGCCAGTGATGGCGCAAATATTCATGCGAGAAGTTCAGGCAGCTGTGGCGCGACAGGTCTTCGGGCTGTGCGGGCGCTCCGGCGCGCTCCAGGTAGGCAGGTGAAGCACAAAGGATCACCTTGGCTACACCCAGCTGTCGCACGATCATGCTGGCATCGAACTTTTGCATGCTGCTGAAGAATCCGATATCGATGCCCTCCTCCACCAGGTCGATGGAGCGGTCGGACAGATAGACGTCCAGCCCCACGTCAGGATAGATCCCGGCATAGGCAGCCAGCATCTCGCCCAGTTGCGACTGGCCGAAACCGGCATTGGAATAAATCGCCAGCGTCCCGGCCGGACGTTTGGTTTCCATGGACACCAGAGCTTCGGCATCATCGACCTCGGCCAGGATCATGTGAACCCGCTCCAGATAGGCCTGCCCGGCCTCGGTAAGCGAGAGGCGGCGGGTCGAGCGATTGAGCAGGCGGGTACCCAGGTGAGCCTCCAGATCGGCGATGAAACGGGTTGCCACCGCATTGGAAATGTCCAGCAACTCGGCGGCACGCACGAAACTGCCCTGCTCCACCACCTTTGCAAACACCCGCATTGATTGCAGACGATCCATTTTTCAAGTCCCTGATTGTTCCACAAAGAGAAATAGTCAATTCCGATTAAACCTATTTTTCTTCGTCTTCGCAATATTTACACTTCAGTCATCGGTTAGCGCATCGCAACAAAGCAACAAAGATCGCGCTGACCGGCTTCACCAGGTCGCCCACGAGTGGGCTTTCCCACAAGGAGAGCATGGATCACTCCCGCGACTCGCCGGCCCTGGAGAAGAGCAACCCCCACTTACCCAAACAGAGGACATTATCATGAACATCAAGAACATCATCGTTGCCGCCTCCCTGCTCGCCGCTGCTGGTGCCGCCATGGCTGAAGCTCCGTATCCGCCGGAAACCCCGTTCCACTCGACCCAGACCCGTGCTGACGTCAAGGCCGAACTGCAACGCGCCCAAGCCAATCACGAGATCGCCACGCGCAATGAATATCCCATGATCCGCCAAGCGCCCTCGCAACTGAGCCGCCAGGATGTCGCCAACCAGGTGCAACAAGCCAACAGCGCAGCACAAAGCCTGTATAGCGGCGCTTGATCGGAACCGATCCGCATCCGATGTCCGGATGGACCGATTCCGCCACGGCAGTGTTCCGCACCGGCGCATGCCCCGCGTTGAACGTGAATGAATGCGAACGAATGCCGACCGCCTGCGTCCGAACCACCGTGCCAGGATGAAGCAATACCGCAGCAACGCACTACCCGCAGTACCGCAGTCCCCGTACCGCAGCACCACCTGCCATGCCGCCACGTCTTGCCGGGCGCATGACAGCTGGTGCACCAGCCTCCCTCCTTCCCCTCGTTTGGCTCCCCTTCTTTTTCACTGATCGCGCCCTGGTCGCAAGTGACGTGCATTCTCACCGCATGAGCCGGCCAGATCGTGCATGGCTGATGCATTCAATGCGCTTTTTTGCTGCGATGCGACATGCAAAAATCCCCGGAAAACCTTGTCAAACCGAGCTTTTCCTTGAGATTTTGGCGCACCGCATGTAAAGTCAAGGGTTTGTTCCTTCCCGCCTGGCTCAGGGTTTTCTTGTCAAAGTCGGGCCACCTTT
>NZ_DBIC01000042.1:0-3248 GCF_002296545.1 Herbaspirillum sp. UBA812
CTGGCGCATCGATTTCCAGCTCGGATGGGATGCCGATCCGGTGCTGGAGAGAACGCCCGAACGCGTGATCCCGCGCGTGCAGGCGCTGCTGGGCAAGGACGCCCAGTTCACGCTGGAATGGGTGAGCGTCTACACCTTCTCCTGCGTGCGCATGGACCGCTTCCGCCATGGCCGGGTGCTGTTCGTGGGCGATGCCGCGCATTGCGTCTCGCCGTTCGGCGCGCGCGGTGCCAACAGCGGCATACAGGATGCCGAGAACCTGGCCTGGAAGCTGGCCTTCGTCCTGCAGGGCAAGGCCCCTGACAGCCTGCTGGACAGCTATGCCAGCGAGCGTGAATTCGCCGCCGACGAGAACCTGCTCAACTCCACCCGCTCCACTGACTTCATCACGCCCAAGAGTGCGGTCAGCCGCTGCTTCCGCGATGCCGTACTGGCGCTGGCGCGCGAGCATGCCTTCGCGCGCAGGCTGGTCAACAGCGGACGCCTCTCGTTGCCGGCCACGCTGCACGGTTCGCCCCTGAGCAGCGCCGACAGCGCGCCTTTCCACGGCGCGATGCAAGCCGGCACCCCTTGCACCGATGCGCCGGTGCTGACCGACACCATACCCGGCTGGCTGCTGCCGCATCTGGGCGACCAGTTCGTGGCGATGATCTTTGCCCCGCCGGCCTCGCTCTCGGCCGCCCTGCTGCCGGCGCTGGTGCGGTTGACCGAAGGCAGCCTGCCGCTGCGCCTGCTGTTCGTCAGCGGCGCGCAGGCGAGTGCGGAAGACCACACCGTGCTCTCGGCACTGGGAGACGGTGCCGTGCAGGTGCAGGACATCGAGGGCCTGGTAGCACAACGCTATGACGGCCAGCCGCACACCTGCTACCTGATCCGCCCCGACCAGCACGTCTGCGCACGCTGGCGCACGGTCGATGCGGCGGCGCTGGCGCAGGCCCTGCAGCGCGCCACCGGCCACGAGCCCGCTGCGCAGCCGGCACCGGTGCCGGACGCGGCCTGATCCCTTTGCAGGACCTGACAACACTTTCAACAAGGAGACAAGCATGAGCCTCAATACCGCCCCCAACCTGGCGCGTCCGGACGACTTCTATGAAGCCCTGATCGAGATGCATCGCGGCCTGGACGACGCCACCAGCCAGGACGTCAATGCCCGCCTGATCCTGCTGCTGGCCAATCACATCGGCGGCCACGAAGTGCTGATCGAAGCCATGCAGCGCGCGCGTGCCGGGGTGGATCCGGCAGTATCAGCTGCGCTGGCCGAAGCAGCCTGAGCGACCCACCTCTTTCATCGACATCCACAAGAGCACCGCCACAGGTGCCTGTTCAACGGAGACTTTCATGATGACCCCATCCCCGGGTGCCGGCACGCTGGCCGCCCCTTCCGCACTCAAGCTGAGCGTGGCGGCCGAAGACGCGATCTATCGCAAGGTCTGGCTGCGCATCATTCCCTTTCTTTTCATCTGCTACGTGGTGTCCTTCTTGGACCGCATCAACATCGGCTTCGCCCAGTTGCAGATGAAGCAGGACCTTGGCTTCAGCGACGCCATGTATGGCCTCGGCGCGGCGGTGTTCTATGTCGGCTACGTGCTGTGCGAGGTGCCCAGCAACATGCTGCTGGCCCGCTTCGGCGCACGCCGCACCTTTTCGCGCATCATGGTGCTGTGGGGCCTGGCGTCGGTGGGCATGATGGCCGTCAGCGACGCGACGCATTTCTACGGTTTGCGCTTCCTGCTCGGCGTATTCGAGGCGGGATTCTTTCCCGGCATCGTGCTGTATCTCAGCTACTGGTTCCCGGCACGCCGCCGCGCGGCGGTGATGGCGATCTTCTTTGCCGGGGTGGCGGTAGCGGGCGTGTTGGGCGGACTGGTCTCGGGCTGGATCATGCGTGACATGGCGGGCGTGATGGGCCTCTATGGCTGGCAGTGGATGTTTGCCATCGAGGGCGCACCGGCGGTGGTGCTGGGGGTGCTGGTGATCTTCCTGCTGGCCGACGGACCGGCGCAGGCCACCTGGCTCACGCCGGAAGAACGCAGCTTCCTGCAGAACCGCCAGAGCCAGGAAGCGCTGCGCACGCATCACGTGAGCGCCCACTCGCTGACGGCGCTCAAGCAGGCGCTGTCGCATCGGCCGACCTACCTGTTCGCCTTCATCTACTTTGCGCTGACCTGCGGCTCGCTCACGCTGAACTTCTGGATGCCGCTGATGATCCGCGACTTCGGCATCAAGGATGTGGTACAGGTCTCGCTCTACACCGTCATTCCCAATGCCATCGGTGCTATCGGCCTGATCCTGATCGCGCGCCGCTCGGATCGCCGCAATGAACGTCACGGCCACTTCCTGGTATGTACCACCGGCGGTGCGCTGGCACTGGCGGCGCTGACTCTGCATCCGTCGAGCTTTGCGGTGTCGCTGGGGCTGCTGTCGGTGGCGGCGGTGCTGATCTTTGCGGCCCTGCCGATCTTCTGGTCACTGCCGCCGGGCTTGCTGCCGGCCCAGACCATCGCGCCCGGCATCGCCTTCATCTCCAGCGTGGGCATCACCAGCGGCATCGTCAGTCCCTGGCTGATCGGCCTGGTCAAGACGCGAACCGGCAATATCGATATCGCGCTGTATATCCTGGCGGGATTGCTGTTGCTCAGCGGCTTGACGATGTGGACGATGATCCCGCGCAAGGGGGCGCCGGAAGGGCAACGGCAGCCCGCCTGAAACGGTCCTTCACTTGCATGCGCGAAGCCGTCCTGTGAAAACAGGGCGGCTTTTTTGTTGGCGACATGGCGATACGTTGCGGATCGAATTCGGCGGACGTCAGCCTTTTTCGTCTCCAAGGCGTTAAGCCACAAGTTTGCTTCCAGCGAAGAACCAAATGTCGGCCTCCGGAAAGCTGGTCAAGAAACTGTCAGAATTCCTTGATACAGTGACGCGCCGGTCCCGGGGGGTGACGGATCGGTCATGAATGGATCGCGCACGACCGGTCTCGGCGCGCCTGACCATGCCTTGCCAAGCCAACACCGCCACAACCGCACTTACCGCCAACACCGCCATCCAGCCTCGCCGCCATGACAATGAAGACCACCTCGCCGCAACTGACGGCCTATGAAGAAGTCAAGCCTGGCTTCGGCTGGATCGATGCGCTGGTGCTGGCGGTGCTGTTCGGCCTGCTGTGGAGCGCCCTGCACTTCGGCAAGGGCATGCTGGTGCACTTCGATCCGTCCGACCAGCTGGGGGTCGACAGCTCGCCCGCCATGATC
>NZ_DBIC01000371.1:0-20194 GCF_002296545.1 Herbaspirillum sp. UBA812
GCCGGGCCGCCCCCGGCGCGTCCTCCCGACCGGAGAAAGAGCACAATTAAGCTAGAGCGCAGGAAAGATTTCCGTGCAGACTGCCCAAAACCTAACAACCAGAAAAGCAAACAGCCAAGACAACAAAAACCAAAAAACCAAAAATCAACTAAGGAAAGAAGAAAACATTCTTAGCCACAAAGAGAACGGAGCGCTCTAATAACGCCAAAGCGAAAAAATGCAAAAGGAAACTCTGGCATGTCATTAGAACTCTTCTGGTTTCTCCCCACGTCGGGCGACACACGCTACCTGGGCAAATCCGATTTCGGCCGAGCGCCCACGCTGGACTATATGCGCCAGATCGCGGTGACCAGCGAAACGCTGGGCTACGATGGATTGTTGATCCCGACGGGAGCGTCCTGCCTGGACCCATGGGTAGTGGCTGCCAGCCTGGTCCCGGTGACTCGGCGCATCAAGCTGCTGGTAGCGCTGAGGACCTCACTGGGCGGCCCCGGCCCGTCGGCAAGGCAAGCCGCAACACTGGACCAGGCCCTGAACGGCCGCCTCCTGCTCAACGTGGTGCCTGGAGGAGATGCCACGGAACTGGAAGCCGACGGCGTCTTCCTGAAACACGACGAACGCTACGAAGCTGCCGACGAATACCTCACCATCTGGCGCAAACTGCTGCAGGGCGAGACCGTCAACTACGAAGGCAAGCACTTCCGCATCCGCAACGGCCAGCTGTTCCATCCGGCGATACAACAGCCCTACCCGCCGCTGTATTTCGGCGGCTCCTCCCCTGCTGCGCACGACCTCGCCGCCAAGCACGTCGATGCCTACCTAACCTGGGGCGAACCACCCGCCGCCGTCAAACAGAAGATCGAAGATGTACGCGAACGCGCCGCCAAGCAAGGCCGCACAGTAAGATTCGGCGTACGCCTGCATGCCATCGTGCGCGAAACCACGGCCGAAGCCTGGGCCGACGCCGAACGCCTCATCAGCAAACTCACCGACGAAGACATTGCCCGCGCCCAGCAGAACTACGCCAAGATGGATTCAGTGGGACAACAAAGAATGGCCGCCCTGCACGGCGGCCGCCGCGACAAACTGGAAATCGCCCCCAACCTGTGGGCCGGCGTGGGCCTGGTACGCGGCGGTGCCGGCACCTCCCTGGTGGGCGATGCAGCCACCGTCGCCGAACGCCTGCAGGAATATGCGGACCTGGGCGTGGACACCTTCGTCCTCTCCGGCTACCCGCACCTGGAAGAAGCGATACGCTTTGCCGAACTGGTCTTCCCCCTGCTGGGCAAGAACGCCGTCACCTTGCGTGACCGCGCCCAAACCGGCGGCGCCTTCGATATCCGCGCCGCCGCATCGGCTTCCTGAACGCAAGAGCGCGTCAGGAAATCAGCTTGATGTAACCCGCCGCATCAAGAAAGCCTTCAACCGAAAATGGCGCGGCCGGCTTGAGCTTGAAGATCCATTGCTCATACGGCGCGCCATTGATGGCATCAGGCGACTCCACCAGCAGCTCGTTGATGGCGACCACCTCGCCATCAACAGGCGCATGCAAATCCGACGCCGTCTTGTTGGATTCGACGATGCCCGACTCGGCCCCCTTCGCCAACACCTTGCCCACCGCCGGCATATCGACATACACCAGCGGCCCCAACTGCTCCTGGCCAAAATCGGTAATGCCGATGGTCAGCGTGCCATCGTCTTCAAGCTTGACCCACTCATGGGTCTCGGCATAGACCAGATGATCCGGAATGTGCATCACTGTCTCCTCATGGAAATAATTTACTTGGCCTCGGCCTTGCTGCCATCAGCAAACACCGGCTCGCCCAGATTGAGCATCAGGCGATTGGCCCAGGCAAAGATGGCCACCGAGTGAATCAGGTCCAGCACTTCCAGTTCACTCAAGCCCACGTCAACCAAGGCCTTGATCTGCGCCGCCCCGATCTCGCCCGGCGTCTCGGTCAGCTCGGCCGAGAACTTGGCAATGGCCTGCTCGCGTGCATCCACACCGGCACCGTAAGGCGTATCGAACACCTGGCGCACCGTATCGTTACGCTTGGCCAGCTGCTCGAAACGCTGCGCATGAACGGAAGCGCAATACACGCAGCCATTGATGCGAGAAACCACCAGCGAACCCAATTCGCGCTCCGCACGCGAGAGGCCGCCCGGCGCATACATGATGGCGTTGAAGGCCGCCGAACGCTGGCGCAGGATGTCAGGCTGATGCGCCAGGAACAGGTAGTAGTCCGACGTCTTGGCCTTGGGATGGCTTTCTTCCAGCACCTTGACCTGGTCTTCGCTGGCCGCCTCCAGCTGGATCACGTCCAGCCAGGCATCCCATTCCAGGGTCTCGTTGGTAAAACCGTTGGCCTTGATGATCTCGCTCATGCCGACTCTCCTTGTTGGGCCGCCGCAGCACGCATGGCCTTCAGGCCCGCGACCACGCGCAATTGATAGGACACGAAGGCGATCAGCTGCGACAGTGCCACCACCGCCGGCGTGCTGATGCCCGCGGCCGGCAGCTTTTCAATGGCAGCCTTGTCGCCTTCCACCGGACGCTGCGTCAGCGCACGCGTGAAGACCAGCATGGCGCGCAGGCGCCCTTGCGGCAATTGCTCGGGCTCACCGCTATCAGCCGCAGCCAGTTGCGCCGCATCGGCCGGCACCGCTTCTGCACGCGCGCGGTAATGCGCGGCCAGATCGGATGCGCCAGCCAGGCGGCAGGCGTAGAGCGCCACCAGCAGGCGCTCATCCAGGCCGATGCCTTCCAGGGCCGGGTCGAACAGCGTGTCATAACTGCCCTGTGAAGCCACGGCCACCTTGTCGCGCTGATGGCGCAGGCCGTGCAGGGGGCTGCCAGCGGCCAGGCCGGCCAGCTGGTCGATGACATCCTTGCTGATGTCGTAGACGGGGGTACTCATGCGTTTTCCTTTGTGGATGAATGCCTGGCCAGCGCGTCGCGCAGGAAGTGCTGCGCCTGCTGCCAGGCGTCGAGATCGGCGCGGGCATTGGCGGCGGGTTCGCCGCCACCGGTACTGATGCGCCCCGACACCGGATGCGCATACGTGGTCTGCGTGGTCGGGACGAAGGGGAACAGGATCGAATGGCCGGCATGCGCATAATTGCGCCACACCACCGGCCACGGGTGGGACACTTCGGCCAGCTTGTCCTTGACCATCGCGCAATACAGGCTGGAGGGCCAGGAGCCATCATCGGTAGCCGACAGCAGCAGCACCGGTCCGGCGATCTTCTCCACCGGAATGCGGGCGCGCGCCACCGCTTCCTCGTCCTGCAAGGCAGTGAGCATGGCCAGCTCATGGCGATGCGGTGCCGGGCCTTCGTCAAACGGTGCCCAGCTGGCCGTGCGGTTGTCCTGCCATTGATGCGGCAAGGGCTGGCCGCGCAGCAGCCAGGTCGGGCCTTCGCGTCCCACGGCCGGATCGGCTGCATTCTGGCCGCTGTGTACCAGCGCACTGGGCACAGTGGCCAGCACCGCCGACACCTTCTGCGGGAAGGTCGCCCCCAGCAGCAGCACCAGCTCGCCACCGCGCGACTGGCCGCTGACGGCAACGAAATCGTGCAGCGGTTGTACCTCGGCACGCAGCCAGTCCAGTCCGCGTTCGAAATACTCCAGCGGTGTATTGGAAATGTAATCCGACAGGCCCGGTGCCTTGAAATACGCCAGCGCAAACGCAGCCACCCCGCGCGAGGCAAACAGCGCCGCACGCGGTTCGTTGATGCCGCCACCGGAACCATTGAGGATCATCACCGCCGGATGCGGTCCCGGCGTGGCCGGCAGGAACAGCGTACCGACCAGCCCCTCCTCCCGTACCTCGCGCCGGGCCACCCCGGCAGCGGCCAGCCGCTGTACCAGTTCGGTACTGGCTGGCGCGCACGGTGCCAGGCCCGGCTGGTCCAGCGAGGAAACGGTCAACGTGGTCACCAGCGGAGCCATGACATCGGCGTGGAAGTTGTCGCGACAGCCGGCTTGCACCGGTTTCTGCGACCACAGCAAACCCATCGGATCGATGCCGTAGTAATCGCCATCGATGGCCGAGTTCATGCTCACGTCAACGTGGCCATAGGCATCGGCGATGTAGCACGCCGTACTGCGCCACTCCGCGCCGTTGCGCAGGGTGGAGGAAGAGATGCGCACCGGCTCGCCCGGATGCGCACCCCGCACGATGATGCGGCGGGGTACGTCGATCAGGTCGTCAGACGGGCTGACCTCGATGGAGAAGTTGGGCATGGCCTTTTACTTCTTGTCTTGGGTCACCATCATGGCGGTGGTGCGGTCGCTGCTGATGGGGGTGACCTTCAGGCCCTTCTTGGCGGCCCAGATGTTCTGGTAGTGGTACAGCGGGATCACGCCAACCTCATCCGAGACGGTCTTGGCCGCGCTGCGCAGGATGGCTTCACGCTTGGCGGCATCGAACTCGGCGGTCGAATCGGCCAGGGCCTTGTCCACGGCCGGGCTGCTGTAGTGGTTCCAGTTGGAAGCGCCAATGCCCTTCTTGGGATCGACCGTGCCCAGCACGTTGACCAGCGCGTAACTGGCTTCGCCAGTGCCGTTACCCCAGGCCAGTACCGAGACGGCGAACTCGTTCTTGTTGGCACGCGAGGAGTAGGACGCCCACGGCAGCACTTCGACCTGAGTCTTGATGCCGATGCGGGTCCAGAACTGCGCCACGGCCTGCATGGTTTCCGGTGCTTGCGGATAGCGATCGTTGGGCACGTGCAGCGTCAGCTTGAAACCTTCCGGGAAACCGGCCTCGGCCAGCAGCTTCTTGGCTTGCGCGGCGTCGAAGGGAATGTTCTTGATCTCCGGGTTGTAGCCGAAGGTATCGGCCGGCATCCACTGGTTGGCCTCGGTGGCCGCACCCTGCAGGATGCGGTCGATCAGGGCCTTGCGGTTGATGGCCAGCGACATGGCGCGGCGCACGCGCACGTCCAGCAGCGGATTCTTCTCCAACTGCTTGCCGTTGTTGTCGGTGATGAAGGGGCTGGGGCCTTCATGGAAGCTCGGCTGGATCAGCAGCACGCGCAGTCCGTTGTATGGGTAGACCTTGACGTTGGGCGACTGCTTCAGCTTGGCCAGGTCGGACACCGACACCTTGTCGATCACGTCCACGTCGCCCGACAGCAGCGCGGCGGTACGGGCTGCGCCATTGTTGATGTAGCGGTAGTTGACCTTTTCCCACAGCGGCTTGCCGTTCCAGTAGTTGTCGTTACGCTGCATCACCACGCGGTCGCCCGGGGTGTAGGCGACGAACTTGTAGGGACCGGTACCGACCACGGCCGCGCCGCTGTTGTAGTTCTCGGTGGTGGACTTCTCGCCCACGTGCTTGCTGACGATATGCACCGAGGCCAGGTTCAGCGGCAGGTCCGGGTTGGGGATGTTGGTCTTGATGACCAGGGTCAGCGGGTCCTTGGCAGTGACCGATTCCACGGTGCGCAGGTAGCCGGCGAAGGTGGCCACGCTGCCCGGTACAGCACGGGCGCGCTGGTAGGAGAAGATCACATCGTCAGCGGTGAAGGGCTTGCCGTCCTGCCACTTGACGTTGGGGCGCAGCTTGAATTCCCAGGTCTTGGGGTCGATGTTCTTCCAGCTCACGGCCAGGCCGGGGACCAGCTTGTTGTAATCGTTCTGGACCAGCAGGTCCCAGAAATGCAGGTCCACCGAACGGTCGCCGGCGTGGTTGTTGAGCTGCGGATCCAGCGAGGAGAGCGGATCGGCAAAGGCGATGTTGAGGTTCTGCGCGTGCGCGGCATCGGCAGCCAGTGCCGCACCGGTCAGGGCGACGGCCAGCAGGCGGGTCAGGAGGGTCTTCTTCATGGTCGGGTTCCTCTGTGGTCAGGGTGGAAGCACTGCGGGGTTGCCAAGTTCTTGACTGCTCGGTTCTTCGTTTCTGTCGTTTCTATCGTTTCACATCATCTCAGCGGCCATCATTGAGATGGCAGGCACTCAGGTGCCCCGGTGCGATCTCGCGCAACAGCGGCTGCTCTTCACGGCAGCGTTGCGTGGCATGCGGGCAGCGCGGATTGAAGTGGCAGCCGGTCGGCGGGTTCAGCGGACTGGGGATCTCGCCCTTGATGGCGGTGAATTCCTTCTTGCGCGCGCCCATGCGGGGCACCTCGGCCAGCAGCGCCTGCGTATAGGGGTGATTGGGCTGGCCGAACAGTTCGCCCACCGGCGCACTCTCCACCACGCGGCCCAGGTACATGATGACCACGCGGTCCGACACGTGCTCCACCACGCCCAGGTCATGGCTGATGAAAAGATAGGTCAGTCCCAGTTGCTCGCGCAGATCCATGAAGAGATTGAGGATCTGCGCCTGGATCGACACATCCAGCGCCGCCACGGCCTCGTCGCACACCAGCATCTGCGGCTGCACCGCGAGCGCGCGCGCAATGCCGATGCGCTGGCGCTGGCCGCCGGAGAACTGGTGCGGATAACGGTCGCGCAGGGCGGGATCGAGACCGGCGCGCAGCAACTGCTGGCAGACATAGGCATCGAGGTCGCCCTCGACCTTTCCGTTCACTTGCGCCGCTTCGCCCACGATCTGGTCGATGCGCAAACGCGGATTCAGGCTGGCATAGGGATTCTGGAAAATCATTTGCACCTGCAGCCGGGCCTCGGCTTCTTCCTTGCTGCTGAGGCTGGCGCGGTCGCGGCCGTTGACCAGCACCTGGCCATCGGAAGGATCGAGCAGGCCGCAGGCCACCCGGCCCAGCGTGGACTTGCCGCAGCCGGATTCACCGACCAGCCCCACCACTTCACCCGGCAAGACCTTCAGGTCCACCTGGTCCAGCGCATGGGTGACGGCCGGCGGGCGGCTCCAGCCGCGCGCCTGCAACTGGCGTTCCAGCCAGCCCTGGCGGCGCTCGCCGAAGCGACGGCTGACGGCACGGGTTTCGATCAGGGGAATGACGGCCTTATCCATGGTGCTCGTTGCTCTGTGTGCTCGGGGTCGGGTGATAGCAGCGCACCCGGTGCGCCGGCAGCGGTTCGCTGATCGCCGGGGCCACCAGGCACTGCTGGGAAAGGCGCTCGCAGCGTGCAGCAAAGGCGCAGGTCGGCGGCAGGTGCAGCAAGTTGGGCGTCATCCCGGGAATCTGGCGCAGCCGCGCACCGCGCTGGTTGTTGCTGGGCAGGCTGCCGATCAGGCCTTGCGTGTAGGGGTGCAGCGGCGCATCGAGCACCGCATCCACACTGCCCTGCTCGACGATGCGCCCGGCATACATCACCGCCACTTCATCGGCCAGTCCGGCCACCACCGACAGGTCGTGCGTGATCCAGATCAGGGCGGTACCGTGCTGGCGCGCCAGCTTCTGCACTTCAGACAGGATCTGCGCCTGGATGGTCACATCCAGGGCCGTGGTCGGTTCATCGGCAATGATGAGGTCGGGCTTGTGCAGCATCGCGATGGCAATGGCCACACGCTGGCGCATGCCGCCCGAGAGTTGATGCGGATAGGCCTGCAGCCGTTCTTCCGGACTGGCGATGCCCATCATGCCCAGGGTATCGCGCGCCAGTTCGCGTGCCTGCTGGCCGCTGACCTTGCTGTGCGCCAGCACGGCATCGACCATCTGCGCTTCCACCTTCAGGACCGGGTTCAGGGTCATCATCGGGTCCTGGAAAATCATGGCGATGCGGTTGCCCTGCAGTTCGCGCAAGGAGGTCTTGTCCATGCTGACCAGGTCGCGGCCCTGGAACAGGATCTCGCCGCCGACGATGCGGCCCGGCGCATCGACCATGCCGAGGATGGAAAATCCGGTCACGCTCTTGCCCGATCCGGATTCGCCCACGAGACCCAGAATGCGGCCACGGCCGACCGACAGCGAGACGTCATCGACCGCCGGCAACACGCCTTCGGGCGTGAAGAAATGCGTGCGCAGGTTGCGCACTTCAAGTGTGAGCGCGCTCATTTCTGCCACCGTGGATTGAGGATGTCGCGCAGGCGGTCGCCGACCAGGTTGATGGCCACGATCACCACCAGCAGCGTGATGCCGGGATAGAAACTGATCCAGTATTCGCCCGAGAGCATGTATTGGTAACCATTGGAGATGAGCAGGCCCAGCGAGGGTTCGGTGATCGGCACGCCCAGGCCGAGGAAGGACAGCGTCGCTTCCAGCGTGATGGCGCGTGCCACCTGCAGGGTGCCGATGACGATCAGCGGCGGCAGGCAGTTGGGCAGGATGTGGCGCACCATGATGCGCCAGGACGACAGGTTCAGTCCTCTTGCGGCTTCCACGTATTCCTTGCGCCGTTCCACCAGCGCCTGGCCGCGCGCAGTGCGCGCGTAATACGCCCACTCCAGTACCACCAGCGTGGCCATCACGTTGAAGATGCCCTTGCCGACGTAGGCCAGGATCAGCATCGCCACCAGGATGGAGGGGAAGGACAGCACCAGGTCGGCAAAGCGCATGAGTACCGTATCGACCTTGCCGCCCGCATACGCGGCGAGCAAGCCGATGAGCGTGCCGATCACGCCCGCGATCAGGGCCGAGCCCACACCGATGCCCACGCTGATGCGCAGGCCATAGATGATGGCCGAGAACAGGTCGCGTCCCTGACCATCAGTCCCGAGCCAGTAGGTAAACGTTCCATCACCATTGAGGGTACCTGGATGCTGGCGCGAGTCGAGGAAGTTCAACTGCGCCAGGTCATACGGATTCTGCGGCGTGATCCACGGTGCGGCAATGGCACCGACGATGAGCAGCAGCACGATCGCCAGCCCCAGCATGGCCGAACGCGAGGCCACGAAATGGCGCATCACGCGCCGCCAGGGAGACTCGCGGGGCGGGGCCTGGAAGGCCGACAGTTCGGCCACGCGGGCGCGCACCTGTTCTTGCGTCATGGTCACTTCGGTCTGCGGCGCGCTCATGCACGGGCCTCCACCCGCACGCGCGGATCCAGTAATTTGTAGAGCACGTCCACCACCAGGTTGATGGTGACGAACATGCAGACGATCACCATCAGGTAAGCCACGATGACCGGACGATCCAATGCATTGATGCTGTCCAGGATCAGCTTGCCCGCGCCCGGCCAGGCAAAGATGCTTTCTGTGACGACCGCAAAGGCAATGGTGGAGCCGAACTCCAGCCCAACCACGGTGACCAGCGGAATGAGCGTATTGCGCAGCACGTACATCAGTACCACGCGTGCCGGCGACAAGCCCTTGGCACGCGCAAACTTCACGTAGTCCATCGGCAGTACCTCACGCACATTGGCGCGGGTGAGGCGAATCACCAGCGAGATCTTGAACAGCGAGAGATTGATGGCCGGAAGGATCATGTGCCGCCAGCCATCAGCGGTCAGCCACGACCATTGCACGCCGAACAGTTCGGCAGTCTGGCCGCGTCCGCCCGAGGGCAGCCAGCCCAGCGTGACCGAGAAGGCCATGATCAGCATCAGCCCGATCCAGAAGGTCGGCAGCGAAAAACCGAAGATGCTGGTGGTCATGACCAGACGCGAGAACGGATGATCCGGCTTCATGCCAGCAAACAGCCCCAGCGGCACGCCCACTGCCAGGGCCAGCAGCAATGCGGCCACAGCCAGTTCCAGCGTGGCCGGCAGGCGCTGGAAGATCAGCAGGATGGCCGGGGTGTTGTAGACGAAACTGTTGCCCAGGTTGCCGTGCAGCGCGCCATTGAGGAAGGCCAGGTACTGGCGCCACACCGGCTGGTCCAGTCCCAGTTCCTTGATGATGCGCAGGCGGTCCACCTGGTCGACGTCCTGGCCGATCAGGATATCGACCGGGTTGCCGATCATGTGCAGGCCGAAGAAGACGATCACCGTCATCAACAGCACCACCATCAGCGCCTGCAGCACGCTCTTTGCGATGGCCCCACTCATGCGGGCAGCTCCCACGGGGATTCGGTCCACTCGTCGCCTTCCAGTTCCGGTTCTTCATAGGACTGGATGTTGCGGTAGTGGTAGTCGATGTCCTCGCTGTACATCAGCGCGGCAATGCCCTGCGCCAGGCGGTAGGCTCCATCGCTGATGGCCGGGATGTCGCCGGAGACCGTGCCATGGCTGGCAGCGGCCGGATAGCAGAAGCAGTGCACACGCTCCAGTCCCGGCAGGCTGCCCGGCGTCTTCTGCTGGAACTCGAACACCGGGCCCAGGTAGGGCGAGTCGGCCAGTTCCTGATCCTCTTCACCGGCGGGCGGAGTGTAGCGGTCGCTCCAGTTGAGGACGTGCGGGGCGATGTCCCTGAATTCGCTGCGCAGGCTCCAGTCGATCTTGAAACCGGTGGAAAAGAACAGGAAATCCAGTTCCAGCGGACCACGATTGGTCTGCAGCAACAGCGTCCCATCCGGCTTGACCTCAACGGATTCGATCGCCGTGCCCAGCAGGAAGCGGGCATTGGCAAAGCGCGAGACCCGGCGCGTGCTGCCCGATGGCGGCGGCACTTGCTGGGCGTTGACGTAATGGCGGATGCGCCACTTCCATTCGTCCGGCAGGTGCAGATGGCCGTTGACCAGGCCGGGGCTACCCGACCCTTTGCCCTTGTTGATGCGCGGCAGGTCCTTGCGTCGGATCAGCAGGTCCACGCGTGCGGCCCCCTCTTCCAGCACGGTCGCGGCGCTGTCCATGGCCGACGCGCCACCGCCGATCACGCCAACGCGCTTGCCCTTCAGACTGGCGTAGTCGAACAGGTCGGAAGAATGCGCCCAGCGGTCACGTGGCAGTTGCGCCGCCAGCGGCGGCAGGAAGGCACCACCCAGGCCGTCGCGGCCGGTGGCCACCACCACGCGGCGCGCCAGCACGGTCGAAGTACCCGCAGGCGATTGCAGCTGCAGTGCCACGATGCCGTCGGCGCGCGGCTGCACGGCCAGCACGCGATGTTCGTTGCGGATATCGAGCTGCATGACGCGGCGGAACCAGCGCAGGTAATCCATCCATTGCAGGCGCGGGATCTTGTCCAGCGCTTCCCAGGCCTCCAGCCCGAACTGGGCCTCGAACCAGGCGCGGAAGGTCAGCGCCGGGAAGCCCAGCGCCGGGCCGGTCAGGGTCTTGGGGGAACGCAGGGTTTCCATGCGCGCAGTGGTGGCCCAGGGGCCTTCGAAGTCCTTGGGCGACTGGTCATAGATCACATTGGGAATGCCCAGGTGCGACAGCGCCACCGAAGCGGCCATGCCGGCCTGGCCGCCACCGATGATGGCCACGTCGATCACCGGCACGCCGTCGCGCTCGATGGCCGGAGTCCAGGACTTGCCGGGCAGCGCCAGCCATTGCAGGTCCTGGCGTACGCGCGCCTCCAGGGCGGCCAGTCCTTGCGGGGGAGCAACGGGGATCAGGGTCGGTTCGATGTCGTGCATAGCGCCTCGTCAAAAGCATGAAGAGACGTCGCCGGCACAGGCCTGCGATCGTCTCGATTCGGGTTTTGTGATGCAACGCCCTTCCCGGTTGACGCTGCTTGCTTGGGTTTTACTACACTGCTACTGCGAAATCATTTACAACAATTCATCATGCAGGCTGGCATCGCGCTTGACGAAGCCCTGCAAGGTGCTGCGGGCGGCCTTTTCCACGGCATCGATCAGGCGTTGCGTGACGCCCTCGACCGGCTTGCCATAGGGCGTGACCACGCCAAAGTAAAACGGAATCTCCACCGCCAGGCGCTTGACCACCATGCCCTCGATGGGCATGCCGTAGGCCGTGGCCGGCTCCACCAGCGCCACCCCCAGCCCGGCGCGGGCCGCCATGATGGCGTTGAAGGAGGTGTTGGTATCGATGGCGACGTCGAGCTGGCTGTCCTCGCCCAGCGCCAGTTCCACGCGCTGGCGCAGGCGATAGCGGTTGGACATGGTGATGACGCGCTGGCCGCGCAGCGCGGCGCGGGTGAGCTTGTCCTTGCCCGCCAGCGGATGGTCGGCGCGCACCACCGCCACGCAGGGCGCTTCGCCGATCCAGTGCAGGTCCAGCCCGCGATGGGCCACCGGCAGCGAGGTCAGCCCCAGGCTGACGGTACGATGCAGGACCGCATGCACGACCTGCTCGGCTGACGCGCTGCGCAGGTGGACGTGTTCGGGGAAGGCGCGCTCCTTGTCGGCGGCCAGCAATTGCAGGGCCGCCGGCGCGATGGTGGAGGCCAGCGCGGGGGTGGCAACCAGATGGACGGGATGGACTTCTTCACGGGCGATTTCCTGCGCCCGTTCGCGGATGCTGCGCAGGCCCACCAGCGAGCGCTCCACCTCTTCGTAGAGCAGGAAGGCCTTGGCCGTAGGCGTGACACGCGGACCATTGCGGTCGAACAGGGCGTAGCCCAGCTCGGCTTCCAGTTCGCCGATGGCCTTGCTGACGGCAGGCTGCGACCGCCCCAGGCTGCGGCCGGCACCGGTCACGCTCCCCAGGGTCATTACGGCCGCAAATGCCTCCAGCTGATTCAGATCCATCGAAATCGCTTTCCTTGATCAAGGTCCTTGCATATGATTTTCGAATTATAGGTTTGCTTGTATTCTATTTCAGTATAATAATTTTGTATAAGCAAATGCATGGGGCGGCATGTGACCGGGAATCCCGCTGTCCTCCTGTCTTGCGGCCTGGCCGATCGGGATGCCTGTGGGCAATTTTCGAAAATCGTATATACAAATGAGCGCAAAGTCGTTTTCCAAATAAGGTAACCAGCGTTACTGTAGATACCGGCCCCTGGCCACCCTGCTCAACTGGAACTCTCTGGACTCTCCGGAACACCGTCATGAACGCCCCTGCTCCCTGTCGCCCGCCGGCGGATCTTCGCTTCCCCATCTACCTGGACTATGGCGCTACCACGCCGGTCGATCCGCACGTGGCGCGTGTCATGTGCGACTTCCTCACCGAGAAATTCGGCAATGCGGCCAGCAGCTCCCATCCCTTTGGCTGGGAAGCACGGCGCGCGGTGGACAAGTCGCGTGCCCAGGTGGCCGGTCTGGTCGGTGCCCGTCCCGATGAAATCATCTGGACCTCGGGCGCGACCGAATCCAACAACCTCGCCCTGAAAGGCTGTGCCCACGCGCTGCGCGCCCAGGGGCGCGGCAAGCACCTCATCACGGTGGCCACCGAACACAAGGCCGTGCTGGACACCATGCATACGCTGGAAAAGTCCGGCTTCGAGGTCACCTACCTGCAGCCCGGTGCCGATGGCCTCATCACGCCGGCCCAGTTCCGTGCGGCCTTGCGGCCGGACACGCTGCTGGCCTCGGTGATGTATGTCAACAACGAGATCGGCGTGATACAGCCCATTGCCGAGCTGGGTGAACTGTGTGCCGAGCGCGGTGTGGTCTTTCACGTCGATGCGGTACAGGCGGCTGGCAAGATCGCCATCGACCTGCAGCAACTGAAGGTGGACCTGATGTCCTTCTCGGCGCACAAGGTCTATGGCCCCAAGGGCATAGGCGCGCTGTATGTCCGCCACAATCCGGCACTGAAGCTGGAAGCCCAGATCGACGGCGGCGGCCATGAGAACGGCATGCGCTCCGGCACCCTGGCCACGCACCAGATCGTGGGCATGGGCGAAGCCTTTGCCCTGGCCGGCGACTTGCTGGAAGAAGAAGGCCGCCGCATCCGCGCCCTGCGTGACCGCCTCTGGGCCGGCCTGGCGGACCTGCCGGGCGTGCAGTTGAATGGCAGCGCCGAGGCGCGCGTGCCGCACAACCTCAACGTGAGCTTCCCGCCCACACGCTACGGCACGCTGGGCAGCCAGTTGCTGGGCATTGCGGTGTCGGCCGGTTCAGCCTGCAATTCGGCCGCTTCCGCACCCTCCTTCGTGCTGCTGGCCATCGGCCGTTCGCCCGACGTGGCACGCAATGCCGTGCGTTTTTCGCTGGGGCGCGGCACGACCGAGGCCGAGATCGATTACGTCGTGGCCACCGTGCGGCAGGTGCTGGCGCATGAGGTCGAGACGGAACTGCTGGCGGCGCATTGAATCGGATGGGGCGGCGAGCTTAGTTTTCAGATAAGGTGCACGCCACCCCCATCATTCCCGATTGTTAGGTTTCAACTAGCTTTTTCTCTCATAAGCTAAGAACTTTTTATAAGTTCTCACGTGGGTCACGCCCGGTTAGACTCGGGGCCGTTTCCTTAGAACTGACCAACGTGATTCGCATCGAGCAACTCCACAAGACTTACCGTGCCGGCCAGCGCAACATCATCGCGCTGCAGGACATCAACCTGGACATCGCCCAGGGCGAGATCTTCGGCATCATCGGCCGCTCCGGCGCCGGCAAGAGTACCCTGATCCGCACCCTCAACGTCCTCGAACGCCCCGACAGCGGGCGCGTCCTGATCGACGGCGAAGACATCACCGGCCTGGGCCATGAAGCCCTGCTCGGCCTGCGCCAGCGCGTGGGCATGATCTTCCAGCATTTCAACCTGCTCAACGCCAAGACGGTGGCACAGAACATCGACTGGCCCCTCAAGATTACCGGCCGCTATACGCGCGAGCAGCGCGCCGCGCGCGTGACTGAACTACTGGCACTGGTGGGCCTGGACGCGCACCGCGACCAGTATCCGGCGCAACTGTCGGGCGGCCAGAAGCAGCGCGTGGGCATCGCCCGGGCGCTGGCCAACTCACCGCGCCTGCTGCTGTGCGACGAAGCCACCTCGGCGCTGGACCCGGAGACCACCCAGTCCATCCTGCGCCTGCTGCTGGACATCAACCGCAAGCTGGGCCTGACCATCGTGCTGATCACGCACGAGATGGAAGTCATCCGCAGCATCTGCGACCGCGTCGCCGTGCTGGACCAGGGTGCGGTGGCCGAACAGGGCCGCGTGGTCGACATCTTCCTGCGCCCGCAGCATGCCGTGACACGTTCGCTGCTGGCCGAAAGCCACGCCTGGGATGCCAGCGATACGCTCTACCAGCGCCGCCCCGATGGCGCGCTGGTGCGCCTGACCTATGCCGGTGAAGTGGCGGCACAACCCATCCTGTCGCAACTGACGGCGGCGACCACCGCGCTGGCCACCATCGTGCGCGGCACCGTCTCGCGCATCAAGGACACGCCCTACGGGCAATTGCTGGTGGAATTCTCCGGCGGTGACGAAGCCGTCGCACAAGTCCTGGCGCGCTTGCGCGACTCCGGCATCGATCATGAGGTGCTGGCATGAGCGCGCTGTCTTCCCTGTCTGCCCTGGTGGGCCAGATCGACCTGTCGGTCATCGACTGGAGCGAGGTTGGCGACGCCACCGTGGAAACCCTCGCCATGACCGGCGGCTCGCTGTTCTTCACGGTCTTGCTGGGACTGCCGCTGGGCATTCTGCTGTTCCTGACCAACCGCGGCCAGTTGCTGGAACAACGTGGGCTGTACTGGGTGCTGTCGCTGGTGGTCAACGTGCTGCGCTCGGTGCCCTTCCTGATTCTGCTGATCCTGCTGATCCCCTTCACGCTGTGGCTGGTGGGCACCTCGCTGGGCGTGACCGGCGCCATTCCGCCGCTGGTGATCGGTACCGCTCCCTTCTTTGCCCGCCTGACCGAAAGCGTGCTGCGCGAAATCGACCGCGGCATTCTCGAAGCCTGTACCGCCATGGGGGCCCGGCGTCGCCAGATCATTTTTGGCGCGCTCTTGCCCGAAGCCCTGCCGGGCTTGCTGGCGGCGGTGACCATCACCGCGATCACCCTGATGTCGTATGCCGCGATGTCGGGCGTGATCGGTGGCGGTGGCCTGGGCGACCTGGCCATTCGCTATGGCTACCAGCGCTTCCAGACCGAAGTGATGGTGGTCACGGTGGCCATCCTGGTGGTGCTGGTGCAGTTGCTGCAGTTCTTTGGCGACCGCCTGGTGCTGCGCTTCACCCGCAAGTAAGGCAGTAACGAACGGCAGTCCATGTTTTCCGGGTGCGCTCCCCACGAGGGACGCTCCCACACCACGTCAACCGACGTTCAATCGATAGTCATTACAAAAGAATGGAGAGAACCATGATCCGCAAACTGATCCCTCAACTGGTGGCCGGTGCCGCCCTGGCCTTCAGCGTTGGCGCCCACGCCGCCGACAAGCTGGTGATTGCCGCCACACCCGTGCCGCATGCCGAGATCCTGGAACACATCAAGCCGGCCCTGGCCAAGGAAGGCATTGAGCTGCAGGTGAAGGTCTTCACCGACTACATCCAGCCGGCCGCGCAGACCAACGAGAAGCAGGTCGATGGCAACTTCTTCCTGCACCAGCCCTACCTGGACCAGTTCAAGAAGAGCCACAAGAACGACATCGAGGTGCCGGTGACCAAGGTCCACGTCGAGCCCTTCGCCGCCTACTCGCAGAAGTACAAGAAGGTCGCCGACATTCCTGACGGTGCCACCATCGCCATCCCCAATGATCCGTCCAACTCGGGCCGTGCCCTGTTGCTGCTGGCCCGCAATGGCCTGATCAAGCTCAAGGACAGCTCCAACATTTCCTCGACCCAGAAGGACATCGTGGAAAACCCCAAGAAGCTGAAGTTCCGCGCCCTGGAAGCGGCCACCCTGCCGCGCGTGCTGAACCAGGTCGACGTCGCCCTGATCAACACCAACTATGCGCTGGAAGCCAAGCTGAACCCGGTCAAGGATTCGCTGTTCATCGAAGATGCGAACTCGCCCTATGCCAACCTGCTGGTGGCGCGTGAAGACAACAAGGACAGCGCCGCCATCAAGAAGCTGGCCGCCGCCTTGAATACCCCGGATGTGAAGAAGTTCATCGAAGAGAAGTACAAGGGCGCCGTCGTTCCGGCCTTCTGATGCACTCGGGCAGACTGCACCGTCTCCCTGTCACACCGCCGGTGTGTCCCGCAGAGCCGGGACCACCGCAGAAGCGTGCATAGCGCCAGGCCGGTGTGTTTTACTGCAAGCCACGGAGTGATCCGTGGCTTTTTTTATGCGCCATTGAATCGACCGCTTTGACCTTAGCCATGAGCGGTCATCAAGGGACGGATCCGGGACTTGATGACCGGCAGCAGGTCCCGATAGGCGATGCGCACATCGTATTCTGACTGGAGATTAAGCCAGAACATTGGATCCATCTTGAAGTAAACGCCAAGGCGTACGGCGGTATCTACTGTCACGGGCCGCTTGCCGTTAATGATTTCACTGATGCGCGAAACCGGCACATCGATATCAGATGCGACGCGCGCGGCAGTCATTCCCATGGGCTTGATGAATTCCTCAAGCAGAATTTCGCCAGGGTGAATCTCTTCCAACTTTTTGCTCATGATGCCTTCCTAGTGATAGTCCACGATCTCGACATCGTGGGCCGCTCCATCTACCCATCTGAAACAGATACGCCACTGACCACTCACACGAATGCTGTGCTGCCCTTTGCGATCTCCCTTGAGCAGTTCGAGTCGATTGCCCGGCGGCACTCTCAATGCGCCCAGATCACGGGCACCATGGATCATCTGGAGCTTGCGCCGAGCCACCCGTTCGATATTGCGAAAACGGTGAACGGAGAAACTGTTGAAGAGCATCTCGGTTTCTGAACAGGCAAATGAATGAATCATCTGAATAAGGATTGTATAACGCGGGACGGATTCTGTTAAACAGAACCCGCCTGATAGAACACGCAATCCTAAGAGATGCCAGCGCCAAATATGGCTTTGTCAAAAAATTGAGTTCAGATATCAAAAATTATCGAGCACCGGGACAAGCGCAAACTTGGTGAACCCCCGCCCCAAGATCGCCCCTCCCCGCCCCGCCATCAGCCAGTCCCGATCGGCATGACGCCATGCCGGATCAGCATCGCCCGCATCGATGCAGCCAGCGTGCACGCTCGACCATCGTCAGTTTTCGCAGTAGCCGCACACCCGCTGGCATGGTCATTGCAAACCCGCCCGGCACGATATAGTCCATTCAACGAAAGGGATCACATGAAATTTGCCAAACCGGTGCTCGCCGTCTCGCTGGCCCTGCTGGGCCTGTCCACCCAAGTCGCGCAGGCGGATGCACTGGCCGATATCCAGAAGGCGGGCACGGTGCGCATCGCTGTGCCGCAGGACTTCGCCCCCTTCGGTTCGGTGACCTCCGACCTGCAGCTGCAAGGGCTGGATATCGACGTGGCCAAGCTGATCGCGCAGAAGATGGGCGTCAAGGTGCAGCTGGTGCCGGTGGCCAGCGCGAACCGCATCGCCTACCTGCAGACGCACAAGGCGGATCTGGTCATCTCCACCCTCGGCAAGAACGCCGAGCGCGAAAAGGTGATCGATTTCTCGCAATCCTATGCGCCCTACAACAACAGCGTCTTCGGGGTGGCCTCGGTACAGGTAAGCGGTCCGGCCGATCTGGCAGGCAAGACCGTGGGCGTGGCGCGCGGCACCTTCCAGGATCTGCAGCTCACCGACACCGCCCCGAAGAGCGCCACCATCAAGCGCTACGAAGACAACAATGCCATGATCTCGGCCTATGTCTCCGGCCAGGTGCAACTGGTCGGCACGGGCGATTTCGTGGCCTATGCACTGGCGGAGAAGGCACCGGGCAACAAGCCCGTGCTCAAGTACATCATCAATGAATCGAGCTGCAGCGTCGGACTCAACAAGGGCGAAGCCGCCCTGCTCGGCAAGGTCAATGAGGTCCTCACGGCAGCCAAGAAAAGCGGCGAACTCAATGCCATCGTGCAGAAATGGCTGAACGTCCCCTTGCCCGCCAAAATGGCCACTACCTTCCAGTAAGCAAAACGGCCCGCACTTCGATGCGGGCCGTTCACTGAGGGATGACTGCTTACTGATAAGTGGTCGCCATCTTCTCCGGCAGCGGCACGTTGAGCCACTTCTTGACGATGCCGTTGAGCTCCCCGCTCTTCTTGGAGGCGGTCAACGCTTCGTTGACCTTGGCCATGAGCGCCGGCTCTCCCTTGTTCATGCCCACATAGCAGGTCGAGACATTGATGATGTACTTCAGCAGCGGCTTGTTGTTGGGGGTCTTCTCCGCCAGCGCATAGGCCACGAAGTCGCCCGTACCGACGATCTGCACCTGTCCCGAGACATAGGCCGAGATCAGCCCGTTGTTGTCTTCATAGCGCTTGATGACCGTGCTCTTGGGCACGCTGTCGGTCAGCATCAGGTCCTCGAAGGTGGAACGAGCGACCCCGACAGTCTGGTTGGCCAGGTCGGCCGGGCCGGCAACCTTGATCGCGGCCACGCCGAAGACGCTGTTGTTGTAGGGCGCATAGCCCTGCGAGAAATCGATCACCTTTTCGCGCTCGGCATTCTTGCCCAGCGTGGAAATGATGAGATCGATCTTGTGCGTCTGCAGGAAAGCCATGCGGCTGGAGATCGGTACCGGCACCAGCTCGGCCTTCACGCCCAGACCCTTGGCCACCAGCTTGGCCACATCAATGTCCAGGCCCTGCAACTGCAGGTCGGACGTGACCGAGCCATAGGGCGCAAAGTCCTGCGGCACACCGATCTTGACCACACCGGCTTTCTGGATGTCAGCCAGGTTGTCGGCACAGGCGGTACCGGTGAGGGTGGCCAGAGCGGCCAGGGCGAGGATGGTCTTGACGAACTTCATGAGGGTTCCCTTGTTGTCGTGGATGTCGGACGTGGCGTGCAAAAACGGGGCAGCGTACAAACACTTAGAAAATCACGCGATTGACTATGCGCGCATTCCGGGGCCGTTGCTCAGGAGCAGGACCGCCAGCATGCCGTCCGAACTCTGCAAGGAGCATGCCAGCCGCCGGGGCTGGTGTAAATCATTTCCATGACCGCACTCTGCCCCGGAACTTTGATATCGCTCCGGATATCAGTCAGCGTACTGCATCAAGTTATAAGGTTTCCGAAAACAAGCATGCGAGGTCTGCATGCCCCCCAATGCACGTCCCCCGAGCGAAAGCCGGAACACAAGCCCATCCGCTGCAGGCATGGTAGCGGTACAAAATCTAAGCATTGTGAAACCTGTCCGCAAGGGCAAACCTTTAGAAATTCGCTTGACACGATCTCCAAGCAGGAATAAAAAGCGGGGGCATCGTTGCTGTTGCGATCCCGCCAAAGATCAGCCTCAGCATTCCCGCCCGATAAGAGCGGACAGATAAAAATCGTAAAATCGAAGAAATAAGTTCTTCTGTCTTTACGATCAAAGTTATATTGCCGCAGGCACTCTACCAACGTCATTCCAGATCAATCACAAGGGAGATACCCATGCCCAAGCGTTCCAAGACCATCGAGCCCGTCGTGGTAGTTCCGCCGCAATTCCTGACCGAACCGGATGGCTTCCTCAATGTTCCGGTGAGCCGCAAGACCCGCGATCACATCCAT